>JABDNC010000120.1 GCA_013001165.1 Erythrobacter sp. | reverse complement strand
TGGTGGACAGGGCTGGATTCGAACCAGCGTACGCTTGCGCGGGCAGATTTACAGTCTGCTGCCTTTAACCACTCGGCCACCTGTCCACACCGGTCGCCAAATCTCTTGGAAAAGAGAAATATGCGGGGATTCGATTGGCAATCCCCTGCCGAGAGGCGCCCCTTTGGCGAAGCGGCGCTTGCCTGTCAATGCCCTCACTGGCAGGAGCACCACGCAATCTGGATTACAGGACAAGACACATGGCAAAAGGCGAACGCAAGCGCGCACTGAGGGGCCGGGCCGGCCGTATGAAAGGTGGCCGGGGAAGCGGCCGCGCAAGTGCAGGACAGGTGCGCCTCTGGGGACGCCACGCGGTCGAGGCCGCGTTGAAGAACCCCGAACGCCAGCATCGCAAGCTGTGGGCGACACGCGAAGGAATTGCCTCGCTCGATGGTGAACTGCCGGCGGATTTCCCCGTCGAATATGCCGATGTGCAGGATCTAGCGCGCCTCGTCGCCAAGGATGCGCCGCATCAGGGACTCGTGCTCGAATGCGCACAACTGGAAGACAAATTCCTCGACGAAGTGCTCGACGGAGATCCCGCGCGCCCAATCATCGTGCTCGACCAGGTTACCGATCCGCATAACGTCGGCGCTATTATGCGATCGGCGGTTGCTTTCAATGCCGCCGCACTCGTGACGCAGGATCGCCATGCCCCGCCCGAAGGCGGGGTGATCGCCAAGTCCGCTTCGGGCGCGCTTGAAACCCTGCCGTGGATCAGGGTCGTCAATCTCGCGCGCGCGATGGAAGAGATGGCGGAGGCCGGATACTGGCGCATTGGCCTGACCGGGCACACCGACACCACCTTTGCCGAGGCCCTTCCCAAGGCACCGGTGGCAATCGTGCTTGGCGCGGAAGGCGAAGGCATGCGACACAACATCCAGACGCATTGCGATGCACTGGCGAAGCTTCCGATCTCCAACGAAATCGAAAGCCTCAACGTGTCCAATGCCGCCGCGATTGCGCTATACGCAGCGGCAACGCGCAACTGAGTTCAACCGAGGGGGAATAGAATGTCGTTCATTTCAAGGCCGGTCCGTGCAGCAGCATTGGCCGCTGCAAGTTCGCTCGCGCTGACGGGCTGCCTGCTGTCGCCCGGCGCTTTCACCAGCGAGCTGCAAGTCATGCAGAACGGCACATTCACCTACAGCTATGACGGCGAAATTCAGATGCTGGCGCTCTCGAAGCTCGCGCAGATGGCAGACAAGCCCGAAGAGTTCGAGGCGGAATGCTATGACGAAGAATTCGACGAACGCGAATGCACGCTGGCCGAGGTGAACGAGCAGCGCGCCGAATGGGATGCCGAAGCCAGCGCGCGCGCAGCGAAGCAGCGCGAAGAGGCAGAGGAAATGAAAGCCTTCCTCGGCGGTGTCGATCCCTCGAACCCGGAAGCTGCCCAGGAACTGGCCGCCAAGCTCGAGCGGCAGCGCGGCTGGGAGCAGGTCACCTACATGGGCGACGGCCTGTTCGACGTCGATTTCCGCATTTCAGGCCAACTGACCCACGACTTCGCCTTCCCGGTGATCGAGAAGATGCAGATGGGGAACATGTTCGTGACCGTGATCCTGCGCGACGGCGGGCAGGTGCGGGTCGATGCGCCCGGCTTCGCTGCGCAGGGTGGTGGCAATCCGATGCAGGGCATGATGGCAGGAATGGCCGGCCTCGCGCAGATGTCCGAAGAGAACGAAGGCGAGGAGCCGGGCAAGATCGTCGTTCCGGAAGGTACTTTCACCATCGTCACCGACGGCAGGATCCTCGCCAACAACACCGACGAAGGTCCGCAGGCCAATGCCCGCGGCCAGGCGCTCGTCTGGAACATCAGTCCCCGTACGGAGCGGGCACCGACGGCGCTGATTGCTTTCGACTAAGTAATTCTCTCGCAAGCAAAAAGAAACGCCGCGGTCACGAAGAGTGACTGCGGCGTTTCGTTTTTAGCTGGAAGCGCGTCTTAGTTGACGGCGTCCTTGAGGCCCTTGCCGGCCTTGAACTTAGGCTGGTTCGAAGCGGGGATGTTCATCGGCTCACCGGTGCGCGGGTTGCGACCCGTCGAAGCCTTGCGCTTGGCAACCGAGAAGGTGCCGAAACCGACCAGGCGAACTTCGTCGCCGTTCGAAAGCGACTTGGTGATTGCATCGAAAACGCCTTCGACCGCGCTCGAAGCATCGCTCTTCGAAAGGCCGCTTGCGTCTGCGACCGCGCTGATCAGATCGTTCTTATTCATTGTGTGGGAACCCCCTCAATTCGTGTTTTAAATTGCGACCGGTGAATCGCTTCACCGAGAGGCAGCGAATTGAGAGGCTTTTGTCGCATCTGTCAAAGGCAAATTCCCCTAGAATCGGCCAAATTTCGTCCACGAATTCGATTTCTGCGATGAAGTGCGGACAGCACAGGGCATTACCGCACTTGCGAGCGGCAAGACGGGAAAAATTACGGTCACGAGTCGCTGCGATGCAGCGTAACAAATGTTAATGCGCGGTCGGCGGCGAGACGCTTCCCGGCTGGGCGTTGCCCGGCTGGCTGGCGAGGTCGTCCGCCTCGGTCCACTCGATCGGCGAAGGCAGCGAAGTCAGCGCGTGCTCGAGGACTTCGTCGACATGCGCAACGGGTACGATCTCGAGCCCTTCCTTCACGTTCTCCGGAATCTCGGTGAGGTCCTTCACGTTCTCTTCGGGGATAAGGACCTTCTTGATTCCGCCACGCAGCGCCGCGAGCAGCTTTTCCTTCAGGCCGCCGATCGGAAGCACGCGTCCACGCAGCGTGACTTCGCCGGTCATCGCGACATCGGGCCGTACCGCCACGCCCGACAG
>JABDNC010000117.1 GCA_013001165.1 Erythrobacter sp. | reverse complement strand
GCGATGCCCAGGCCAGCACCAGCAGGACGAGACCAATCCCGATCAGGTAGGTCAGGACCCGCAGTCTCCGGCTTTCGTGCCAATTCTCGCGCATCCACGCGAAAAACCGCGCAGGATCGCCTGTCAGGCGCTGGCGAACATAGTCGAGGCTGGGAATTGCAACCATAATCGGCGAAGGCCTCTAGCACGCTCATTCTTGCAAGCGCCAGAACAAGAATCGCGGTGTGAGATTACTCGCCGGCTTCCCGAGCGAAATAAAGGCGAATTGCATTTGCCATCACCTCGGCAAAAGTCGCTCGCCCTTCCTCGGAAGCAAGCCTGCGCGCATCGTCTTGGTTCGAAATGAACCCGCTTTCGAACAGGACTGATGGGGTGTCGGGCGCACGAAGGACGCGAAGGGCAGCAGAGCGACGTGCCTGCGGATGGAATTCAAGCTGCCCTTCCCCCACTCGCTCGATGAGTTCGGCGAATTCGGTGGACTGTTCCTGCGTGCGGCGCTGCGAAAGCTCGATCAGGATATCGCCGACGCTTTCGCTTTCGCCGGCAAGACTGACGCCATTAAGCGTGTCGGAGGCATTCTCACGAACGGCAAAGATTGCAGCAGCCTGGCTCGATGCTCTTTCGGACAGAGTGTAGATGCTCGCGCCCGCGACCTCGCCGATATCACCGGCGCTGTCCGCATGGATCGACAGGAAAAGGTCGGCCTCGAGCCTGCGCGCAATTTCATAGCGCTCCGCATGGAGCAGGTAGCGATCGTCGTCACGTGTCAGAGCCACCCGCGCGATCCCTCTCTCACGAAGCCGATCGCGAAGGGCCAGCGCGAGATCGAGAACAAGGCGCTTCTCGACGTATCCCCCCGAAGTTGCGCCCGGATCGTGACCGCCATGGCCTGGGTCGATCACGATCAGCGGCAAGCCTTCCTCGCCCAGCACTTCAGGCAGGTCCAAAGGCGAGTTTTCGGTTGGCAGCTCGACCCTCAACACGAAGCCCGCTCCCCTACCGACAAGACCCGTTGCATGAGCCAGCAGGACCAGCCCGGCGATTATCGCGGCTGGCATTAGCACCAAGGCAAAGATCTGCGCGCTTCGTGACATTGACCAATGCGTTAGGGGCATTTCTCTGTCAGGCGCAATATAGTTGCCGAGCGATACCCACGGTGCTAGCGAATGTTCAGCCGGGCAAGCGGTGCCTCCGATCGGCGCGTTGAATTCGCGACGAAGAGGGTCACTCTCCCGGCCTGCCGATACCATTCCGGTCTCGGCACCAAATGAACAGGTTGATGCAGGAAACTTCCCTTTCCCTCCGGATCGAATCGCAGCAGGCGCAATTACGCCATGCTGCATTTGCCGGTCGGTTCGCGCATCTGTTGCGCCGGGAAATCCTCGCAGACACGAACTCCCGGCCCTTCGCAGAGGAAGAGAGCCGGCCTATGAATGCCGCAAACCCTTATCGGGCAAGCGGATTTCCCACAATGAAGCGCGGCAGGAACGGCGGGCACGCCCCGCCCCGCCGCGCATGGAGAATTATCAATGGCAACGCGCATGCTCATCGACGCGCGCCACCAGGAAGAAACCCGGGTGGCAGTCCTCAAGGGAAACCGGATTGAGGAATTCGATTTCGAATCTGCAGACAAGCGGCAGATCAAGGGCAATATTTACCTCGCCAAGGTAACCCGGGTAGAACCTTCGCTTCAGGCGGCCTTCGTCGATTTCGGCGGCAATCGCCACGGCTTCCTGGCCTTTAGTGAAATCCACCCGGATTATTACCAGATCCCCAAGGAAGACCGCGAAGCCCTGCTCGCGGCTGAAGCTGAAGTTGCCGAGGAAGAGCAGCGCCTGCGCGCTGAAGAGGAAGAGCGCGGCGAAATGCCCGGCGACGAATACGACGCCGAGGACGAAAGTGCGGAAGCGCTCGCCGAAGACCTCGCCGAGGACGGGCTCGAGGAAGTCGACACGTCCGACAAGGACGAGGTCGCGACTATTGAAGAAGGCCAGCTCGACGGCGACGAGGAAGAAGAAGAAGACGACAGCGACGATTCCGAGGAAGATGACGCTGAGTCCAAGTCCAAGGGCCGTGGTCGCCGTGGACGTGGCCGCCGTCAGGGCAAGGGCCGCACCCGCGCCAAGGAAGTCGACGAAGCCCGTGCCAAGCGCATGGCGCTGCGCCGCAAGTACAAGATTCAGGACGTCATCCAGCGCCGCCAGGTCCTGCTGGTACAAGTCGTCAAGGAAGAGCGCGGCAACAAGGGGGCTGCCCTCACCACCTATCTCAGCCTCGCCGGTCGCTACACGGTTCTCATGCCGAACAGCAGCCATGGCGGTGGTATCAGCCGCAAGATCAATTCGGCAAGCGATCGCAAGCGCCTGAAGCAGGTCGTTTCCGATCTCAGCCTGCCCAAGACGATGGGCCTGATCGTTCGCACTGCCGGGCTCAGCCGCACCAAGACCGAGATCAAGCGTGACTTCGACTATCTCGCCCGCCTGTGGGATGAGATCCGCGAAAAGACCTTGGGTTCTGCTGCACCTGCGCTGATCCATTCCGACAGCGACCTGATCAAGCGCGCGATCCGCGACATTTACAACCGCGATATCGAGGAAGTCGTCGTCGAAGGCGAGGAAGGCTACAAGTCTGCCAAGGCCTTCATGAAAATGCTCATGCCCAGCCATGCGCGTCGCGTGAAGCAATATGCCGACCCGGTGCCGCTGTTCCAACGCTATGGCGCCGAAGACCAGCTGAAGGCGATGTATGATCCGGTGGTGCAGCTTAAATCGGGCGGCTACCTAGTGATCAATCCGACCGAGGCACTGGTCTCGATCGACATCAACTCGGGCCGCTCCACCAAAGAGCACAATATCGAGCAAACCGCGCTCCACACCAATCTGGAAGCGGCCAAGGAAATCGCCCGTCAGCTGCGCTTGCGCGACATGGCCGGCCTCGTCGTGATCGACTTCATCGACCAGGAGCACCACTCGAACACCCGCAAGGTCGAGCGCGCCATGAAGGATGCGCTTAAGACCGACCGCGCGCGCATACAGGTTGGCCGCATCTCGAGCTTCGGCCTGATGGAAATGAGCCGCCAGCGCCTGCGCACCGGCGTGCTCGAAGCAACGACCCGCGAATGCCCGCATTGCGACGGCACCGGTCTCGTTCGCACCGCCAGCTCTGCAGGTCTCTCGGCACTGCGTCTCATCGAAGAGGAAGCAGCCAAGGGCAAGGGTACACGCATCCGCCTTGCGGCCAGCACGGAAGCCGCGGTCTACCTCCTCAATGAGAAACGCCAGGAGCTCATGGAAATCGAGAGCCTTTACGGTGTCTCGGTTGAAGTCGTACCGGAAGGCGAGGACGAAGGCGCAAAGATGGCGGTGTCTAGCCATGGCCCCAAGCCCAAGGACGCGCCCAAGTTCCAAACGCTCGTCGACGAGAGCGATGACGACGAGGATGAAGAAGACGAAGACGTCGATACCTCGTACGACGATGAGGATGACGATCGTCCGCGCAAAAAGCGTCGCCGCCGCCGCGGTGGCCGTGGTCGGAACAAGAAGCGCGAAGATGGCGAAGACCAGGACGATACGTCCGACGACGCCGACGAAGAAGCTTCGGATGATGAAGAAGACGGTGAAGACAAACCGAAGAAGCGCCGTCGCCGGGGCGGACGCCGTCGGGGAGGTCGTGGTCGAGGCCGTGGCAATGCCGACGAAGTGACGGCGGAAGACGCTGAGAATCTTGAGAAAGTTTCCGAACAAGTCGAGGATGACATGGCCGTCGTAGCCGGTCCGGAAGACTCCCCGGAAACTGCCGAAGCAGCAGCCGAGGAAAAGCCCAAGAAGCGCGCTCCGCGCCGTAAGAAGAAGGCCGACGAGGCTCCTGTCGACGAGAACGCGGCCGATGAGGCTGAAGCTGCTCGCAAGCCCAAGCGGACGCGCAAGAAGAAGGCAGACGCCGAAGCAACGCCTGAAGAGGCAGCGGAAGAAGCTCCTAAGCCGAAGCGTACGCGAAAGAAGAAGGCTGACGCCTCACCGGCCGAAGCCGAGACCGCTGAAGAAGCGCAGAAGCCCAAGCGGACCCGTAAGAAGAAGGCTCCGGCAGCCGAAGTTGCGGATGTCGCCGAACAGGTAAAGGAAGACATGGCAGTCGTCGCCGGTCCGGATAAGGCGACCCAGACTGCGGAAGCCTACGCCGCGGAAGATGGTTCCGACGGCAAGCCCAAGCGCGGCTGGTGGCAGCGCACCTTCGGCGAATAGTCAGTGATAATGCCCTCCCCGCTCAGCCAATGGCGAGCGGGGAGCGGCTACTCTAGGCCCCGGCCTTCCGGGCAATTCCCCATTCCATCCAGCCCATGACCTTCGGCGCCTTGTCGAGATAGGCTTGGCCCATCGGCTCGACCTCGAACCCTGCGGCACGAAGAGACGCGCCGATCGGTCGGGTAAGGTGGCAACCGCCAGCCATCGGCTTCCAGACCGGTTCGATCCGCTCCTGCCATCGGGCTACGGATGCTTCCGGCGATTTGCCGTGCTCGAGAAACAGCAACCGCCCGCGCGGCTTCAACACGCGGCGGAGTTCTTCCAGAACCTTTGCCGGGTCGTCGACTGAGCACAGCGTGTAGGTACACACAGCCGTGTCGAAGCTGCTGTCGGGAAAAGGGATATTCTCCCCGTATCCCTGCCGGATATCGTGATCCCATCCGCGCGCCTCTGCACGCTTACGGGCACCGCTGAGCAATTTCTCATGTGGATCGATACCGGCGAAGGAAATCACCTTTTCGGCGTCATATAGCGGCTGGTTGAGTCCTCCGCCGCAACCGAGTTCGAAGACCTTGCCCTCCGCCAGCGGAACCACGGCGCGCCGCCGCTCCTCGATGCCCTTCTGGCCACATGCGAGGGTGATGAGTCGCGGCATGACATGCGCATCGTAGAATCGCTTGATTCCCATCCTGCTCTCCGGCTGCG
>JABDNC010000091.1 GCA_013001165.1 Erythrobacter sp. | reverse complement strand
CGGCAGGCAGCTGCTGCCCTTGTAGACCCATTCTTTGCCCTCGGCTGCGGCAAGCGCATCGACATCGAGGATGATTTCCCATTCCGGTTCGTCGGTCCGGTAGCTTTCGAGCGTGGTCCGGCGCAGCACGCCCTTTGGGTTCTGCTTGTCCTGCCAGAAGTTGTAGAGCCCGTCCTTGCGGATCGATACATAAGGCACGCGGTCCTCGGCATCGAGGATGGCGAGCGCTTCGGCGGTGAGTTCGTCGAACCGCGGGTCCTGCGCCATATGCGCCATGGTGCGGTTGTTTTCGTTCCGGACCCATTCCAGCGCTTCGTCGCTGCGGGCTTCTTCGAGCCAGATATAGGGATCTTCGTCCGGGCCCGGTACGCCGTCCTGGGCGGCGAGCGAAGTGGGGGTGGCAATCGTCATGGTCGCTGCCAATGCCAGCGTCGAAACACGTTTCACAGTCCTCTCCTGCAGATGATGCGGGTCGGTTCTAACCTGCTCATCCGGAAAGGAAAGGACAGCCTCGCTCGACGAGCGGGGTATGGCGGCGGACCAAAGAAAAAGGGCGACCGCAAGGCCGCCCTCTATCTGTTTGCGATTGTCCGAAAGGCTCAGCCTTCGACGTGCTCCGCGAGGACCGTGAGACCCTTGTCGCCCACTTCGGCAAAGCCGCCGCGGACTTCGATGGTCTCGGGCGCAGCGCCTTCGGTCTTGTAAACCTGGACTTCGCCGTCGCGGATGGTCGACATGAAGGGTGCGTGGCCTTCCAGCACGCCGAATTCGCCTTCCGTGCCGGGGACGACCACCATGTGGACGTCTTCGGAGCGGACCAGCTTGGCCGGCGTGACGAGTTCGAAGTGCAGAGCCATGCTTAGTCTTCTTCCGCCATCTTCTTGGCCTTCTCGACCGCCTGGTCGATGCCGCCAACCATGTAGAAAGCGCTTTCCGGGAGGTGGTCGTATTCGCCGTCGACGACAGCCTTGAACGACTTCACCGTGTCTTCCAGCTGGACGAAGACGCCCGGGATGTTGGTGAAGACTTCTGCAACGTGGAACGGCTGCGAAAGGAAGCGCTGGATCTTGCGGGCGCGAGCCACGGTCAGCTTATCTTCTTCCGACAGTTCGTCCATGCCGAGGATGGCGATGATGTCCTGGAGGCTCTTGTACTTCTGCAGCGTTTCCTGAACGCGGCGAGCCGTTTCGTAGTGCTCCTGACCGACAACGCGCGGTTCGAGAACGCGGCTGGTCGAGTCGAGCGGGTCGACGGCCGGGTAGATGCCCAGCTCCGAGATGGCGCGCGACAGCGTGGTCGTCGCGTCCAAGTGGGCGAACGAGGTTGCCGGTGCCGGGTCGGTAAGGTCGTCGGCGGGAACGTAGATGGCCTGGACCGAGGTGATCGAACCCTTGGTGGTCGAGGTGATGCGTTCCTGCAGGTTACCCATGTCGGTCGACAGGGTCGGCTGGTAGCCCACTGCCGAAGGAATACGGCCGAGCAGTGCCGACACTTCCGAACCCGCCTGGGTGAAGCGGAAGATGTTGTCGACGAAGAACAGAACGTCCTGGCCTTCGACGTCGCGGAAGTATTCCGCCATGGTAAGGCCCGAGAGAGCGACGCGTGCACGTGCGCCCGGAGGCTCGTTCATCTGACCGAAGACGAGAGCCACCTTCGAACCTTCGCTGATGGCTTCGCCAGCGTCGTTCTTGGCGATAACGCCTGCGTCGAGGAATTCGTGGTAGAGGTCGTTACCTTCACGGGTACGCTCACCGACACCTGCGAAGACGGACACACCACCGTGGCCCTTCGCGATGTTGTTGATGAGTTCCTGGATGAGAACGGTCTTGCCGACGCCGGCGCCGCCGAACAGGCCGATCTTACCGCCCTTTGCGTAAGGTGCGAGAAGGTCGATGACCTTGATGCCGGTGACGAGAATGGCTGCTTCGGTCGACTGGTCGATGAAGAGCGGTGCCTCGGCGTGGATCGGGCTGGAGCTTTCGGCACCGATCGGGCCGCGCTCGTCGATCGGCGCGCCGACGACGTTCATGATGCGGCCGAGCGTCTTCGGACCGACGGGGACCGAGATCTGAGAACCGGTGTTCACGACTTCCTGTCCGCGGACGAGGCCTTCGGTCGCGTCCATGGCGATGGTGCGCACGGTGTTCTCGCCGAGATGCTGGGCGACTTCCAGAACGAGCGTGTTGTCGCCGTTCTTGGTCTCCAGCGCGGTCAGGATTGCCGGCAGGTCGCCCGGGAAAGCGACGTCGACGACGGCGCCGATGACCTGGCTGATGGTGCCGTTGGGGCTCTGGTTAAGCTTGGGTGCGGTGGCCATGTTGATGGTGTCCTACTGGCTCAGTTGTCTGTGTGGTGGGCGCCGTGTTCGGCACAAAGGGCTTCAGCGTCTGCGAGCATCCAGCCGTCGTTCGCTTCGTTGACGGCGAGTGTCGCCTTGTGACGCAGGTATTCGTCTTCGCCGAGGCTGAACTCGCATGCGACGGTGTCAGCACCCATCGCACGGCGGCAGACAGCTTCGTTGACCGGCTCAGCGCCTTCGCAGGTCGCTGCGAAAGTGGTCTTGAACAGGTTCTGGTCGGGCGCGGGCAGCGTGTTCACCGGCTCGGGCGTAACAACCTCGGTCGGGGTCGGCTCAGGCGCGGGCTCTTCACCGCATGCGGTGAAGAGTGCGACAGGCAGGAGAAGGGCGAGTTTCTTCACGGGGCTTCCTTTAGAGAGCTTCCGCACCGGCGATGATTTCAATCAGCTCGGTGGTAATAGCGGCTTGGCGGCTGCGGTTGTACTGGATCGTCAGCTTGTTGATGAGGTCGCCGGCATTGCGCGTGGCGTTGTCCATCGCTGTCATCGAAGCGCCCTGTTCGGAAGCTTCACGCTCGAGCAGTGCACCGAACAGCTGCGTCTTGACGTAGCGCGGCAGGAGCTCCTCGAGGATTTCCTCTTCGCCCGGCTCGTATTCGACTACTGCATCACCGCTGTCGCCTTCGCCTTCGGGCGAGGGGACGGGGATCAGCTGGTCGACGGTCGGATCCTGCGCGAGGGCCGACTTGAAGATCGGGTATACGAGGTGGGCAACGTCGAACTCGCCCTTTTCGAAGCGCTCGATGAGGTCGTCGGCGATTGCCTCGGCCTCTTCGAAGCCCGGGTTGCGGACATTCGAGGTGTCGAAGTGCTTCTCGATCTTGTCGGCATAGTCGCGCTTGATCGGTGCGCGGCCCTTCTTGCCGACGAGGTAGAAGGTGACGTCCTTGCCTTCGGCGATCAGGGCGCTGGCTTTCGCCTTGGCAGCCTTGACGATGTTGGCATTGAGACCGCCGCACAGGCCCTTGTCGGTGTTCACGACCACCAGCAGGTGGCGTTTGTCCGATCCGGTGCCGCGCAGCAGCTTGGGCGCGCTGTCGCCGCTCACCTTGCTGGCGAGCGAGGCCATCACACCCGACAGCCGTTCGGCATAGGGGCGTGCGGCTTCGGCAGCAGCCTGCGCACGGCGCAGCTTGGCCGCTGCGACCATCTGCTTGGCCTTGGTGATCTTCTGGGTCGACTTGACCGAGTTGATCCGGCCCTTGAGTTCTTTAAGCGAGGCCATGACGGCTCCCTGTTAGGCTCGTGGGTCTCAGGCGAACTGCTTGGCGAAGGTCTTCAGTGCGTCGACGACCTTGTTCTTGGTGTCGTCTTCGAACTTTCCGCTGGTGCGGATTTCCTTGAGCACATCGCCATGCTCGCTGCGCATGTAGCTGAGCATCTGCTCTTCGTAGTCGTTCACGCGGTCCACGGCGATATCGTCGAGGTAACCGTTGGTGCCGGCGAAGATCGAGACGGTCTGCTCTTCGAACGGCATCGGCGAGAACTGCGGCTGCTTGAGCAGTTCGGTCAGGCGAGCACCGCGGTTGAGCAGCTTCTGCGTCGCGGCGTCGAGGTCCGAGCCGAACTGCGCGAAGGCAGCCATTTCACGGTACTGCGCGAGGTCGAGCTTCATCGAGCCCGAAACCTTCTTCATCGCCTTGGTCTGGGCGGCACCGCCCACACGACTAACCGACAAACCGACGTTAATTGCCGGACGAATGCCCTGATAGAACAGGTCGGTTTCGAGGAAGATCTGGCCGTCGGTGATCGAGATCACGTTGGTCGGAATGTAGGCCGACACGTCGCCTGCCTGCGTTTCGATGATCGGCAGAGCGGTCAGCGAGCCGCCGCCTTCCGACTTGTTCATCTTTGCAGCACGTTCGAGGAGGCGGCTGTGGAGATAGAAAACGTCACCAGGGTAAGCTTCGCGGCCCGGAGGACGGCGCAGCAGGAGCGACATCTGACGATAGGCAACTGCCTGCTTCGAAAGGTCGTCGTAAACGATCACGGCGTGCATGCCGTTGTCGCGGAAGAATTCGCCCATCGCACAGCCGGTGTAGGGTGCGAGGTACTGCAGCGGAGCGGGCTCCGAAGCGGTTGCAGCGACGACGATCGAGTATTCCATCGCGCCGTTTTCTTCGAGCTGCTTCACGATCTGCGCAACGGTGGAACGCTTCTGGCCGACAGCGACGTAGACGCAGTAGAGCTTCTTGAACTCGTCGTCGCCCGCGTTCAGTTCCTTCTGATTGATGAAGGTGTCGATCGCGACAGCCGACTTGCCGGTCTGACGGTCACCAATGATCAGTTCGCGCTGGCCACGGCCGACGGGAACGAGGGCGTCGATGGCCTTGAGGCCCGACTGCACCGGCTCGCTGACCGATTCACGCGGGATGATGCCAGGTGCCTTAACTTCGACGCGCTTGCGCTCAGTCGCTTCGATCGGGCCCTTGCCGTCGATCGGGTTGCCGAGAGCGTCGACCACGCGGCCGAGCAGGCCCTTGCCGACAGGAACGTCCACGATGGTGCCGGTACGCTTGACCGTGTCGCCTTCGCCGATTTCCTGGTCCGAGCCAAAGATAACGGCGCCGACATTGTCGGCTTCGAGGTTCAGGGCCATGCCCTGCACGCCATTGGCAAATTCGATCATCTCGCCGGCCTGGACATTGTCGAGACCGTGGATGCGGGCGATGCCGTCACCCACCGAGAGAACGGAACCGACTTCGCTGACTTCGGCTTCGCTACCGAAATTGGCGATCTGGTCCTTGATGACCTTGGAGATTTCTGCGGCGCGGATATCCATGATGTTTTCCTTTAAGCCTTCATGGCCTGGGATAGCGAATTGAGACGGGTGCGGATCGAGCCATCAATGCGCTTCGATCCGATGGTGACGACGAGGCCGCCGAGGAGCTCGGGGTCGACCTTCGTGGAAAGTTTGACGGTGCGGCCTTCACGGGCCGTCAGCTTCGCCTTGAGATCTGCAAGCTGCGCGTCGGTCAGCGCATGGGCGCTGGTGACTTCGGCGGAAACTTCGCCGCGCTGCGCAGCGGCAATCGCACGGAAGGCGCGAATGATGCCCGGAAGCTGGCCCAGCCGGCGGTTCTGCGCCAGCGTGCCGAGGAAGTTCTGGGTCAGTTCGGACAGGCCCATGATGGCTGCCACGCCCCAGAGCGCTTTTTCGGCCTCGCCACGCGACACGCGCGGGTTGGTGGTGAGCATCTGGAGCTCGGGCGATTCGGCCAGGCCGGCCTCGATCTTGTCGAGGTCCGATTCGACCGCTGTCACGGTCCCTGCCTCACTGGCCAGATCGAACAGTGCCGAAGCATAACGGCCTGCCAGGCTAGCCTGAATACCGGCGGAAATATCCACGCGTCTCTCGTCCTCTAAGGGTCGGAAAAAAGGTCTGTCGTTTCCTGCCAAGTGGCGAGCGAAAATGAGTCGCTCCGGCAAGATTGGCGCGCGCCTAGCAAAGGGGGTGAGGCAAGGCAACCCGAGTCAGGCTTCGAAAGATGGACTCTTTCCCCTGTTGGCGTAGGATGGTCTCGAAAAGAGACTGATTGCGAGAGGAGAGCCGTGATGGAGACCACGCCGCTATCGGCCCATTGCGGGGTCGAGGTCAGGGAGGTTTCGCTTGCCCAGGCCGAGGGCGCAAATCTCGATGCGATCCGTGACCTTATATATAGGCACGGTGTCGCAGTCTTTCGCGATCAGGATTTCTCGCCCGACGATCACATTGCCTTCGCCAAGCGCTGGGGCGGGATCGACATCAACAATTACTTCCCGCTCACCGACGAGCATCCCGAGATCGCGGTCGTGCGCAAGACCAAGGACCAGACCACCAATATCGGGGGCGGCTGGCACACCGATCATTCCTATGACCAGATTCCGGCCATGGGGTCGATCCTCGTGGCCCGCACACTGCCCCCCGAAGGTGGCGACACGCTCTGGGCGCATATGGGTGCAGCCTACGAAAGCCTGTCCGAAGACATGAAGGAGCGCCTCGACGGGCTGGAGGCCTTCCATACGGCCGACCATATCTATGCGCCGGACGGGGTGTACGCGAAGACCGACCAAGGCACTGCGCTTCGCGGTCAGGACTTAAAGACAGGCGCGACCCACCCTGTCGTTATCCGTCATCCCAGGACCGGGCAGAAGCTGCTTTACGTGAATCCCGGTTTCACGATCAATTTCGTGGGCATGACGTGCGAGGAAAGCCTGCCGCTCCTGCAGGAGCTGTTCACCCATGCCATGAAGGCGGAGCATCAGTGCCGCGTGGAATGGGCGCCGGGCACGGTGGCGATCTGGGACAACCGCACCACCTGGCATTATGCGATGAACGATTATCAGGGCCATGCCCGCGAAATGCATCGCATCACGCTGAGCGGGGAAGCGCTGGCGGCGTGATTTAGAGCGCGCGGAACATCCAGCTTCCCGTTATGACGCCGATGCCAACAAAGCCGAGCGCGACGGCCCACCAGTTCCGGGCAAAGAAAAGATAGAGGATAAGCGCGAGCCCCATCATGTCGCCGCCCGCGTAGGCGAAGAACTGCTCGATCGATTGAGCCTGCTTCGCCGCATAGACGAACCAGTTGACGCCCAGGGGCAGGAAGAAGAGCCCGTAGAGCCCCCAGAGATAGCGGCGGTTCTCCTGGTAGTACTGCGCCAGGTCGATCCCTTCCTCGGGAATGTCGTTGGGCAGCGAAGCGGCCGCCAGAAGGTTGAGAATGACCAGCACCCACATGAGGGGAAGGAACCGGCCGAGCGTCATCGGACCTTCGATTTCGCGGCCCGCGATCATCCACCAAATCGACATGATAGACAGCAGGACGAAGAGGGCAAACAGCGGCTGCGCCCAATGCCAGCGGACCCGTTTCGACCTCAGCAGCTTGTCGAGATTGCTGAGCTCGAATGCCAGCGCCACGCCCAGGACAATCGATACGAAGACAAGCACCTGTTCCATCGCTCAGCCCGCACAGCCATTTGTAGAGGAGGCAATCGCGATCGCTTCGCCGCGTTTAAGGCGGGCCAGCAATTCGCCAACCGCTTGCTCTGCGGCAGAGTCCGACCTGTTGCTGAATTCGGGGTGGTCCCGGCCAAGATCGTCCTCGACGCGCTGCGAGGCGGACATCCACGTTTGCTCGATCGCGCGTGCTTGCTCGACCGAACACACTGTGACCCCATGCCCGACGACCGAATAGCCCATGTCGATGCACTGGTCGCTTCCTTCGACCGAAAAGCAGTCGGACATCGTGGAGATCGGGTAGCAGGCAGTCGCCGAAGCGAGCGTTTGGATATCACCTCGCTCCTGTTGGTACGCTGCCCAGCAGTCGGTTTCCTTTTCGCGCCCGTTCTCGAACTCGCACTGGCAGGCAGTCGCAGCCAGCGTTTCCAGTTTTTCGAACTTTGCGAGGCTGATTTCCGGAGAACCGAAGGAATCTTCCGGCTCGGCGAGCGCTTCATTGCCGGGCTGATCGAGCCACCATCCCGCAACCCCGAAGACCGCGAGGAGGCAGGCAAGCGCGAGCAACGGTGTCCGGTTGCTCATTCCCGCGGCTCGCAGCGATAGACCAGCCGCTCGTTCGGCTGCTGCGGAAGCATGCCGAGCACTTCGCCCTGCAAATCGCCCAGCTGCGTGGCCGCCCGTTCCGCGCCGCAGGTGGGCGCGGTGTACTTGCCGCGCGCCTCGCGTGCCTCGTTCATGTCGCTGCGCGAGAGGAGGTAGCGTTCCGACCGGAAGACCATGCGATCGGGATCGTAGCTGTTCACCGAGACCGCATCTTCGGAATTGGGCACGAACACACGCGACCAGGTGCCCGAGGCATAGCCGTATTGCGTGCGTTCGTTGACGCAGCCGCTTTCGCTCCAGTCAAATTCGATATCGGGCGGGTTCGCCCCGCTGAACCGGCTGCGTTCGGGCAGGAGCCGACATACTAGGTTCGCATCGCCGCCATTGTTCGTCTTGGCCGGTTCCCCGCCATCCGGGTTCTCGCCGGCCTGCATCTCCGCCGCAACACGGCGGTCGACCTCGTCGAGGCCGGGACGGGTCAGGAAAGCGATCAGCGCCACGATGACTAGGAAGCCCGCAATGCCGAGAGCGATCTTCACCTTCTTGTGGCGCAGTTCGGCATCTTCGGCTTCGGGAGCGATCTTTGCACGCTCGCTCCACGCCCACATGGCGAGGCCGAAGGCGATCATGATCAGGATGAAGGCCAGGGCCATCCGGTCCTCGCGATCCTCGGCCACGCTCAGCTGTGCCTTCAGCAGCGCGCGTTCGCGGCGTTCGCGTGTTTCCTCGGCGCGCTGGGCAAGGCTCTGGCGGGCCTCGAACTGTTCGCGTTCGATACGCTTGCGCTCTGCCTCGTCGAGATCGGCAAGGCTGCGGCACTGCGTGTCGTTGATGATCGGTTCGACCTCGTTCGCACGCAGGAACGGTAGGAGTTCGCGGTTTGAAACGGCGAAGAAGAACTCCGCATCGCCGCCTTCATTGTCGGCGCCGAAGCTGTTCACGCCCACCACGCGGCCGCAGGGGTCGAGCAATGGTCCGCCCGAATTCCCACGCGCTATCGGTGCTGTGTGAAGGATCGTATCGAACTGGCGGCTGGGCCGTTCGCCCGAGACGAAACCGCGGCTTTTCACCGGCGGCATCGAGCGGAAAATGTCGCCAAGGTCGAGGCCCTGCGCGCGGTCGACGTTCATCGGGTAGCCGACGCTGGTCACTTCGCCACTGCTGGCAATCGGGCGGCCCGAAATCGCAAGCGGCGGGAGGCGCAGACTTCCCGTCAGCCTGACCAACGCAAGGTCGTTGCGCGCGTTGACCGACACCAGTCGTCCATAGACCGCCTGGCCGCCGCCGCTGGGGACGATGCCCACACGCAGATCGTCATCGCTCATTGCATCGCGCACGACGTGGGCATTGGTCACGATCAGGTCGGACGTGACGGCAAAACCTGTCCCGTGGCTGACCGGGAACAGCTCGTCATCGTCATTACCTATGATCACCACGCGCACGACACCGCGCGCCGCCGCATCGATATCGGCGGGTTCGGCCTGCGCCATGGCAGGAGCGAGGAGCGCCAGCAGCGCTGCAAAAATCGTGAAAAACCGTCCCATTCGCCCGACCTTTTGCCAAGGCGCGACATTGACCGCAAGCTTCGGGATGCGGGCGTGCGCAGCTTTTGCAAGGAGGGTGCTTGCAAGAGCGATGCGAGCAATGAAAGGATGCGGCTAATGACCGAGACGAAACCCCTGACCGACGACGATCGCTGGCGCATCGCGCTGGACAAGGACCGGCGGTTCGATGGCGTCTTCGTGACCGGCGTGCACTCGACCGGCATCTACTGCCGCCCGTCATGCCCGGCGCGTGCTCCCAAGCGCGAGAACGTGCGGTTCTATTCGGATTGCGGTGCGGCAGAGGCGGCTGGCCTTCGGGCCTGCAAGCGCTGTGCTCCCGACCAGCAAAGCCGCGAGGAGGGGGCGGTCGTGGCCGCGCTGAAGGTGCTGCGCGAGGCGGAGGAAACCGTCTCGCTGGAGTCGCTGGGCCATCTTACCGACTATTCACCCACCCATTTCCAGCGCATCTTCACCCGCGCTGTCGGCCTTTCGCCCGCCGCCTACCAGCGCGCCCTGCGCCGCGAACGCGCGGAAGAGGTGCTGGGTGAAGGTGGTAGCGTGACCGGCGCCATTTACGATGCAGGATACGGCGCTCCCTCGCGCTTTTACGAGGACAGGAAGGATAGCGGCATGAGCGCGAGCGACTGGAAGGATGGCGGCAAGGGCCGCACGGTGCATTGGGCCGTGATCGAAACGACGCTCGGCGAAATGCTGGTGGCCGCGACCGAAACAGGCGGGGGCTGCCTCAGCTTCAACGAGGGGGAGAAAGAACTGCGCGCCCGCTTTCCCAAGGCGGAACTGGTAGAAGGCGGCGCGGAGTTCCGCGCCCTGTTCGAGAAGGTCACCGCCGCAGTCGAAGCGCCGAATACGGCCACGACTGCCGACATCCCTCTCGATGTGAAAGGCACCGCCTTCCAGCAGCGCTGCTGGGAAGCCCTGCGCCAGATCCCGGCGGGAGAAACGCGCAGCTATGGCGAGCAGGCTGCCATGCTAGGCAACCCCAAGGCCAGCCGCGCGGTCGGCGGCGCAAACGGCGCGAACAACATCGCCGTCCTCATCCCCTGCCACCGCGTGATCGCAGCGGACGGCGGACTGGGCGGCTATGCCTATGGGACAGAAATCAAGGCCGAGTTGTTGCGGCGCGAGCGTGACAGCTAGTTCAGTCGCGCGCCCAATCACTTCTTGCTGGCGTGAGCGTATCCAGAAAAGCCTCTGCGCTCTCCAGATATTCCTGCTGCCGATCCTCGCCCATGCGGTCCCAGTTAGAATAGATCCGTCCGATACGCGGGTTCTTTTCCAGCCGTTCGCGGTGGCGGTGCATGAAGTGCCAGTAGAGAGGGTTGAACGGGCAGGCGCCTTCGCCGGTCTTTTTACTCGGTGAGTATTTGCAGCTCGCGCAGTAATTGCTCATCTTGTTGATGTAGTTGCCGGAGGCCGCATAGGGCTTGGAGGCGAGCTTGCCGCCGTCGGCATAGAGGATCATCGCGGCGACATTGGGCAGTTCGACCCATTCATAAGCGTCGGCATAGACCACGAGGAACCAGTCCTGCACCTCGCGCGGGTTGATACCTGCGAGCAGCGCGAAATTGCCGAGCACCATCAGCCGCTGGATGTGATGCGCGTGCGCGTTCTCGCGGGTCGAGCGGATGCAGTCGGCGAGGCAGGCCATGTCGGTCTCGCCGGTCCAGTAAAACTCGGGCAGGCCGCGCTGGGCGTTGAGGGCGTTCGCCTTCTGCAAGTGCGGCATCTGGTGGAAGTAGAAGCC
>JABDNC010000082.1 GCA_013001165.1 Erythrobacter sp. | reverse complement strand
CGCGCGGGGACATTCGGCACAGGGCAGCCCCATGGACCATTTCCAGATCCGCAACGGCATCCTTCATGCCGAAGACGTCGCTCTCCCCTAATCGCCGAAGAAGTCGGTACGCCGGTCTATGTCTATTCGCGCGCGACACTGGTTCGCCATGCGCGCGTGTTCCGCGATGCCCTGTCGGGATTGAAAAACCCGCACATCGCCTTTGCCGTGAAATCCAACCCCAACCTCGCTGTCCTGCGCGTGCTGGCCAAGGAAGGCTATGGCGCCGATGTCGTATCGGGCGGCGAGCTAACCCGTGCGCTGGCCGCCGGGATGAAACCTGGAGACATCGTGTTCTCCGGCGTCGGCAAGACCCATGCCGAACTGCAGCAGGGCCTCAAGGAAGGCATCGGCCAGTTCAACATCGAGAGCGAGGAAGAAGGCTACGAGCTCGCTTCCATCGCGCGACGTTTCGGCAAGACCGCTGCCTGCGCGCTTCGGGTCAATCCCGACGTCGATGCCCGCACCCACGAGAAGATATCGACCGGCAAGCGCGAGAACAAGTTCGGTGTCCCGCTCGACCGCGCAGCCGAGATCTATTCCAGCCTTTCCAAGGAAGACGGGCTCGATATGCGCGGCATCGCGGTTCATATCGGCAGCCAACTAGGCGACCTAGAGCCATTGGAAACCGCCTTCGGCAAGCTCGGTGAATTGATCGCACAGTTGCGCGAAGCGGGTTGTAAGGTCAGCCATGTCGATCTGGGTGGCGGCCTCGGGGTGCCATACAAGACCGGCGAAGAACTGCCCGCGCCCGCGGAATATGGTGCGATGGTCGAACGGGTCACGAAGGATTGGGACGTCCAGCTGATGTTCGAACCGGGCCGCGTAATTGCAGGCAATGCCGGCGTTCTCCTCACCCGCGTTATCCGCGTTAAGCGCGGAATCGAGCGCCCCTTCGTGGTGGTCGATGCGGCCATGAACGATCTCGCCCGCCCTGCAATGTATGGCGCCTGGCACGATTTCGAGGCCGTCCAGCCGACCGGCGAAAAATCGGTTTCCCACATCGTAGGGCCGATCTGCGAGACTGGCGATACTTTCGCGATGGACCGCGAATGCGACACGCTGGTGGCTGGCGATCTTGCGGTCTTCCGGACTGCCGGCGCCTATGGGGCGACCATGGCTTCGAGCTACAATTCGCGCGGTTTCGTTGCTGAAGTACTTGTCGATGGTGACCAGTTTGCCGTGGTGGCGGACCGCATCCCTGCCGGTGCGATCATGGATGCCGAGCGCGTGCCAGCTTGGCTCGAAGACTGATGCATTCGCTGCCGCTCTTCCACCGGATCGCGGGACAGCGCGTCGTCGTGGTGGGCGATGGAGACATGGGGCAAGCGAAAGCGCGGCTGGTCGAACGCGCGGGCGGCATTCCCTGCGCCGAGGCCGAGGCACATCATGCCAAGATGGGATTCGTTGCGCTCGAAGACCCGCGCGCTGCGGAAGCCGCCGCTCTGCGGCTCAAGCGACTGGGCCTTTTGGTCAATGTCGCCGACCGCCCCGAACTTTGCGACTTCACCCTGCCCAGTATCCTCGAGCGTGGTCCCGTCATGATCGCTGTCAGCACCGGCGGCGCTTCTGCGGGCCTCGCAAAGCACCTGAGGCTGCGGCTCGAGAAACTGCTACCGCAGGGGCTTGGCACTCTCGCGGAAGGGCTTGCTGCAGCACGCGAGCGGATCCGGAACCGGTTTCCCGACGGGACTGAGCGGCGTCGTGCCATCGACGAAGCCCTCGGCGAAGGCGGGAAGCTCGACCCGTTCGAGCAAGCCAGCGCCGATCGTATCGACGATTGGCTGAACACCACGTCGACGCCCGAGGGCGACCGGGTGCTGCAATTCGATATCGCCAGCGACGATCCGGACGATCTCACCGTCCGGCAGGCGCGCGCGTTGGGTACGGCGGACGTCGTCCTGCATGACGAGGCCATCGCCGAAGCGGTCCTGATCCGTGCACGGGCAGACGCCATGCGCGTACCACTCCCAGCCGACCCTACCGATCACGAGGGACAGGTCGTGGTCCTTCACCGCGCCGACTAGAGCGCCGGCACCTGCTGCTGTGCGCCAAGTCCGATCTCGCTGAAATAGCGCGCCATCACGTCAGCGGTATTGTCGCTGAGAGCAATATGCGCCCTGCGCCGATCGTGCGGGTCGGGAATGCGGACGAGCAGGTCGCTATCGACCATCTGCGAAATCCAGCGCAGCGCCGTGGTCGCAGGCACGCCTGCAGCGATGCACAGCGAGGTCACGCAGACCTGTCGACGTTCCGATCGCGATGCGGCCAGGTCGAGCAGGATGTCCCATGCGGGATCGGCAAACAGTTCCGCATCGAAGAATTTGGCGCGAGCCTGACGACGGGAGATCAGCGCACGGATAGCCGGCCCGTCGGGCAAACGAGGCGCCGCTGGGCTTTCCGCTTTGACAACATAGTCGTCACCCGCCCCGCGCCAGGAATTGCTCGAGGCTTCCAGCCGGAATGCCCCGCCCCCTTCACGCTGGCCGGGCGAGAGTTTCTCCAGTCGCTCTGCCATGCCGGCGACCTGTTCGGTCAGGCGCAACAACATCAGCCGGTCTTCCTCCGCCAGTTCGCGCAGGCGTAGGTTGGGCACATGCGCCAGCGAGCGCCCGATCGCGATAACCCGTTCCGCATGCAACGGATCGACAAGGATTTGTGCTCCCGACATCGAAAAGCACCCGAACACCGCATCCAGCGCATCCATCGTGGTGGAGACGATCAATTGGGCCCCTGATTTGCCCGCACGCATGTCGAGCCGCGAGAGAAGCGCCATCGCACCTGCAACGGGCTCCACGCAATCGACGAGCACGAGATCGCCCAAACTACCGGTTGCACCGCTGGCATATTCATCGAGATCGCAACATTCGAGCACGCGATAGCCAGCCGCCTCGGCATCTTCGCGCATCTGCACGCGGACGGCATCGCGATCGGCAAGGATTGTCACCGCCAGCTGGATACCGGCTCCGTCATGGACAGGCTCGTATGCGAAATCGGCTTGCATCGACTCGTTCTCCTTACCGCGAGATTGAGAACGTAGTGAGAACAAATACGGATCGTGTCAAGAATTTGAGGCGGTTATCGTTTTCGGTTGAACCATTTGCCCTCCTGCTGCGACTAAAGGGACATGACGCAGCGGGGCACAGGTCGGCCGGATACGGCAAGGCTGTTCGATGAACTGCTGGTGACCCATGTCCAGTCAGGGGATCGCCGAGCCGGTGAACGGTTGGCGGCGCGCTGGCATCCGCGGCTCATGCGTACGGCAAACCGCCTGCTGCGCGACGAGGAAATGGCGAGATCCGCCGTTCAGGATACGTG
>JABDNC010000114.1 GCA_013001165.1 Erythrobacter sp. | reverse complement strand
CGCTGGACCTGCCTGTCTGGGGAGTGCGGTTCGTAGGCGTTATGGTCGCATCGGTACCGATGTCGGTTGCGGTGTGGATTTTGCCGCGCCTGCCGGACAGGCTGCGCTGGCCCGATGCCGAAACGGCGCTCACTCAGTATTTCTATGTCGCCGTCGTCGGGGGTATGATCACGCTGCTTTTCACTCTCGGCCAGCGTGGATCCGTTAGCGAACCTAAGAAGGAGGAGGCGCAGTCTAAGGATGAGAGCCCCGCCCCGGAAAGTGCTTCACGCTTCATCGACCGGTTGCCGGCCGAGCTCGGCACGGACTTGCTCGCGCTGGAGATGGAGGATCACTATGTCCGCGCACACACACGGCTCGGCAGCGAACTCGTGCTGATGCGCCTCGGCGACGCGATTGCCGAACTGGAAGGGGTAGATGGACGTCAGGTGCATCGCAGCTGGTGGGTCGCCCGCGACGCGGTGGAGGAGGTCAGGCGCGAAGGGCGCAACCTGAGACTGGTCCTGTCTCGTGGCATCGAAGCGCCCGTCTCTCGCAATCGTGCAAACGAACTCAAGGTGGCAGGCTGGCTATAGCCGCTTGCCGTAAGGGCGGGTGCGTCCTAAGCGGCCACGTATGACTACCTATCCCAAGACCGACCGCCTGATGCAGCGCGGCGCAGAATTCCTCGGTTCGCGTTACGCCATCCTGTGCGGCGCCATGAGCTGGGTTTCGGAGCGCAACCTCGTTTCCGCCATCTCCAATGCCGGTGGCTTCGGTGTGATTGCCTGCGGCGCGATGACGCCCGAACTGCTCGAGACCGAGATCGCCGAGACGCAGAAGCTCACCGACAAACCCTTCGGCGTGAACCTTATAACCATGCACCCGCAGCTCTTCGACCTGATCGAAGTATGCGACAAAGCTGGCGTGAGCCACGTGGTGCTGGCCGGCGGCATTCCGCCAAAGGGCAGTGTCGAGGCGATCAAGGGCGGCGAGAACCCGGCCAAGGTCATCTGCTTCGCGCCGACGCTGGCGCTCGCCAAGAAGCTGCTGCGTTCGGGTGCCAACGCATTGGTGATCGAAGGCATGGAAGCCGGCGGCCATATCGGCCCGGTTTCGACCAGCGTCCTTGCGCAGGAAATGCTGCCCGAACTGAGCGAGGACCACATCATCTTCGTTGCCGGCGGGATCGGCCGCGGCAATGCGATGGCCGGCTATCTCGAAATGGGCGCAGCTGGCGTCCAGCTCGGCACGCGCTTTGCCTGCGCCACGGAAAGCATTGCGCACGAGAACTTCAAGAAGGCCTTCTTCCGCGCCAATGCCCGCGACGCGATTGCCAGCGTCCAGGTCGACCCGCGCCTGCCCGTCATTCCGGTCCGCGCGCTCAAGAACAAGGGCACCGAGGAGTTCACCCGCAAGCAGATCGAAGTGGCCGGCACGCTCGATCGCGAGGAAATCGCGATGGATGAAGCCCAGCTCCAGATCGAACACTATTGGGCAGGTGCACTCCGCCGCGCGGTGATCGACGGCGATGTCGAGAACGGCAGCCTGATGGCGGGCCAGTCGGTCGGCATGCTCAAGGCCGAAGAACCGGTTGCGGACATCATCGAAAAGCTGATGGGCCAGAGCGAGGAAGCGCTCACGCGCCGCTAGGAATGTGATCCGCCGCCTCGACCTGGATGTCGCGATCTACCGCGACCGCGTACAGGTTACGCACAGGGGCAGCGGCACATTCGTCGACATGCGCGCGGAGTTTGCCTTCTCGTCCGACGCGAGGCTGGTCGAACATGCGCGCTTTTTCGAGGATACGCTCGTCAGGGCCATGCGGCAGGTGCTGGCAGACGGTGGCTTCTCGCTGAAGGAGCCCATCGCCCATGTCGTGCGCTTCGATGGAGACCTGGACATTGCTCAAAAAGCCGTCGTCGAGGCAGCATTGGGCGAGATCGGGTTTCACGAGGTCATCTTCGAACTCGATGCCTAGAAACGAGCGCTTGGGGGCCGCCTAGCGCTTCGCGTTTGCCGATCGCCTGCTCCCGCGCCAAAAGCCGACCATGTCCGAACCACTCGTCCTCACGCTGTCCTGTGCCGATCGTCCGGGCATCACTGCCTGCGTTTCCTCGTTCCTGTTCGAGCGCGGAAGCAACATCCTCGAAGCGCAGCAGTTCAACGACCGCGCCTCGGACGCCTTCTTCATGCGCGTCGAGTTCGATCCGGGCGAGGTATCGCGCGAGGCGATCCGATCCGATTTCGCGGCGCTGGCCGGGGAATATGGCATGGACTGGAAACTCGCCCTGCGCGACCGTCCGCGCCGCGTACTGATCATGGTCAGCAAATTCGATCACTGCCTCGCCGACCTGCTATATCGCTGGCGGATTGGCGAAATGCCGATGAAGCCGGTTGCGATCCTGTCGAACCACCCGCGCGAGGCGATCGAGCATACCCATCTGGGCGACATTCCCTTCCACCACCTGCCTATCACGCGCGAGACCAAGTCAGAGCAGGAAGCGCAGGTTCGCGAACTCGCCGAACGATACGAAGCTGAACTGGTGGTGCTGGCGCGCTACATGCAGATCCTGTCGGACGAGCAGGCAGCGCATTTCGCTGGGCGCAGTATCAATATTCACCACTCGTTCCTGCCCGGCTTCAAGGGCGCCAAGCCCTATCACCAGGCCTACGCGCGTGGTGTGAAAATGATCGGTGCGAGCGCCCATTACGTCACTACCGATCTCGACGAAGGCCCGATCATCCACCAGGCAGCAGAACCGATCAGCCACGCCGACACGCCGGAAGAGCTGGTGCGAAAGGGCCGCGAAATCGAAAGCCGCGTGCTTGCGGAAGCCGTGCGCCTTCACCTCGAGGAGCGGGTTCTCCTCAACGGCCAGCGCACGGTGGTCTTCAGGAGCTGATCAGCGTCCAGCGACCCGCGTCTTGGCGCGTTCGACCTCCATCTGCTTGTCCTCGTTGGCGCGCTTGATCACGTACTGGCGGATCGCGTCGATCTCGTCTTCCGAGAGCGATTGGGCAAAGCTCGCCATGCCGTTATCTTTCAGCGCTCCGCCGTGAACGATCTGCAGCCATGCAGTGCGGTTCTCCAGAGCGCCCGAACGGCGCAGGTCAGGCAGTTCGGTCGAACCGACAGCGGCCGGGGCATGGCATACGGCGCAATAGCGGGCGTATTTCTCGCGGCCCAACTCGATCGTCTCCGCGCTCGCCCGTGAAAGCGGCGGGTCGAGCGGGGCGAGCGTGAAATCGGGTTCGTCGGGCAGCTGCGCTTCGCCGCCAAGCTTGAAGACGAGCAGGCGGCTGATGTTGCGCACCGGTTTCATCTGGTCGATCAACTCGCCATCGGCAGTGATCGCAAAAGCACCGCCCCATCCGGCAAGCACGGCGACATATTGTTCGCCGTTCACCGTGTAGGTCATCGGAGGTGCGACAATGCCGGTCTGTGCTGGGA
>JABDNC010000024.1 GCA_013001165.1 Erythrobacter sp. | reverse complement strand
TTGGTGACCTTAGCGTCTGTGACCCACCCGATCCCATCTCGAACTCGGCCGTGAAACCGGACAGCGCCGATGGTACTAGTGCTCAAGCACTGGAAGAGTAGGTCGTCGCCAGGCATTAAAGCCGGCGGGCATGTGGTATAAACCCATTCACAGTTTCAAAAGCCGCTGCCGGTGTGAACCGAGCGGCGGCTTTTTCGTCTCTGGACCACATGTCCTTGACGAAACACACGGTGCCGCGGGGTGGAGCAGTCCGGTAGCTCGTCAGGCTCATAACCTGAAGGTCGTTGGTTCAAATCCAACCCCCGCAACCACCGTCATCATCGATCAGATCGACAAGCCTCGCTGCACAAGCGGGGCTTTTTTTTGTGTCCGGATTGGGTCGGATGAGCATAGCGCCCGGCATAGGTGTCTTGCGAGCGCCTTAGGCTCTGGGGAGCGAGGGCCGGCTATGATCAGTTTGCTCGGCTGCGCACCGGGTCGGCGCTATTCCTTTTAGACTGCTGAGCTGAATTGCCTGATTGCGGCGGCGCGATGCTCGTCGAAGAGCGCGGCGATCGTGCGGGCGTACGGCAGTCCATCCGGGGTAATGATCAGCCATTCCCGATCAATCGCTGCCAGGCCCCGTTCCAGGAAGGGTAAGAGGCTGGGGAGCGCACTGTGCATAAGGCAAGCCCCGATCCGCGCGCGAGAATTGCATAGCAATTGCTCGATCACGGCACCGCGATACCGGTCTGAAGCGGACCGGGGGATCCCGCGGTTCGCAGTCAGTTGGTCCTGTGAGCACATCATGCGATAGTGACCGCTGTTCTTGGCGTTCTGCGCGAGAAGTTGCGGGAAACTGCTGATCGCGGAGGAGCCCAGCCCGATAAGGATGTCGCTCTGGTCGTCGGTGAAGCCCTGGATATTGCGGCGCAAGGTACCTTCCATGGCTGCTTGCGCCAGCGGATCGCTGCCAGCCTTGGCGAAGTGATCGAAGCCAACCGGCATGTAGCCGTGTGACGCGAAGTAGCCGTAGCCCATCTGTGCCATCTCGAACCTGACGCGCTGGTCGGGCAGATTGCTCTCATCGATGGCCCGCTGACGCGGCACAACGTGCGGCACGTGCGCATAGCCGAACAGAGCGACACGATCCGCTCCGAGGACGCGCGTGCGTTGCAGGCTATCCTCGAGGTCACCCTTGGTCTGCCCCGGAAGCCCGTACATCAGATCGAAATTCAGCGAGGTGACGCCGGCCCCCCGGAGCCAGTCGACTGTCTGGACGATACAATCTTCCGACTGCACCCTGCCAATGGCTTCCTGGCATTTCGGCGAGAATGTCTGGACGCCCAGGCTCGCGCGTTCGATCCCGACATTGGCGATGACATCGGCCCAGCCGCTCGACATTGTCCTGGGATCCAGTTCGATCGACAAGGTCGCGTCCGGAATGGTGAAGTTGGAGTAAAGGCTATCGAGGATGCGCTGGAATTCGTCGGGTGCAATCGCATTGGGACTGCCACCGCCAAAGGCAATCCTCCCGACCCGAGCAGAAGCAGGCACCAACGATGCTACCAGCTCGATCTCCGAATGGAGCGCCGCCAGGTAGGATTCCAGCCGCTGCCTACGGCCCGCTGCAGCGGTGTTACACCCGCAGTAGAAGCATATCTTCTCACAGAACGGGATATGGACATAGAGCGAGATTTCTCCCTCGGCACTTTGCAGCGCCTGGCGGTAAAGATCGGTATCTATATCGCCGAATTCGGCTGCAGTCGGATAGCTGGTGTAGCGCGGTACCGGCTTTGCCAGCAGGTCAGGGTAATAAGTCCACATGCCCGCGGTGTGGGGGTAGTGGTTTCCGAGGTCATTGAGCCAAATCAATTCGCTTTCGACATGACCCGGCATGGCAGCCTTTTGCCGCACACGGTTGTTCGGACGGCTGCTTTTTCTTGAGCGGTATCTCGATCGTGCCGCCATTGCAGAGCTTGGCCGACAGCACGTCATCGGCCTCCGGCAAAGGTCCGGCCGCGAGCGGAATAATGGAAGCCAGGCCCAGCCACACTGCGTGATTCACTGTTCGTCATCCTCATCATCGATGAGAATGCGCTGCGCTGCTCCGTCCAAGTCTTCGAACTGTCCCTTACGCATCGCCCAAAAAAAGGCGGCTAAGCCTAGTAGACCCAGTCCCAATGCTATGGGGATCAGGAAAGCAAGCCCGGTCACTGCGCGGCCTTCGCGAGTCTGAGGGAATTGCCGACCACGACCACCGAGCTCAGCGACATGGCGATGGCAGCGATAAGCGGCGTAACGAGTCCTGCGAGTGCCAGCGGTACCGCGAAGACGTTGTAGATTATCGCGAAGGCAAAGTTCTGGCGTACGATCTGCATAGTCTTGCGAGCGACACGCACGGCGAGGGCAACCGGCATCAGCCCGCTGCCGAGGAAAACCGCGTCGGAAGCCTGCTGGCTCACATCGCTCGCGCCCCCAGGTGCGATCGACGCATGGGCGGCGGCAAGGGCAGGGCCGTCGTTGATCCCGTCACCGACCATGAGCGGCCGGCTCCCCGAAGCCTTCAGTCGATCGAGAAGCGCGAGCTTGTCCTCCGGATGCAGCTCGGCCTTCCAGTCCATTCCGAGACTACCTGCCACCGCCTGGACCGGTCCCGTGAAGTCACCCGAGACGATTGAACTGGAAACACCGCCTTCACTCAGCGTGGCAAGCGCTTCTGCCGCATCGGGACGGATCGGGTCTTCGAACAGAATCTGCGTCCGCTCGCCACCGATCATCAGGCTTGTCGCGATATTCGCGCTCCCCGTCTCCGGACGAGCGAGAGCCACTCTCGCCCCCTCGAAAAGGCCGGTCAGTCCCTTACCGCTTTCCTCACGCACATCGGCCAGTTTGGCCGCCTGCACTCCGCACTGTTCAAGTGCCTTGGTGATACCCCTGCTCAGCGGGTGCCTGCTAGTTCGGGCAAGAGCGAGAGCTATCGACGCCTGTGGCCCGGTCAGATGATCGACCTGAGGCACCGGCTCGCCAAGCGTCAATGTGCCGGTCTTGTCGAACAGGGCAACGTCGACCTCCGACAGCCGTTCCAATGCGCTGCCGTCCTTCACCAGCAGGCCCTTCTTTGCGAGCGCACCCGATGCCACCACTTGTGCTGCTGGTACCGCGAGCCCCATCGCGCAGGGGCAGGTTATGATGAGGACCGCAATCGCGATGACCAGAGACTGGTGCCAGCCTGCGCCTGCAATCATCCAGCCGGCAAAGGCCATCAATGCCAGCGAATGGACGGCGGGCGCGTAGAGGCGCGAGGCACGGTCGGCGATCCTTACATAGCTGCTGCGCGACTGTCCGGCTTCGTCCATCAATCGAGCGATTTCCGCGATGGCCGTATCGGATGCAGCGGCGGTCACGCGGACCCGGACCGGATTACCGAGATTTATCGCGCCAGCGTAGATCGTGTCCCCCACAGTCGCCGGGTGCGGCGCGCTCTCGCCGGTCAGCATCGAATTATCGAGCGCGGTTTCGCCCTCTTCGATATCGCCGTCGGCCGCCAGTGCGTCGCCTGCCGCGACAAGCATGAGCATGCCCGGTTCGAGATCTTCTGCCGACACGACCCTGCGGTTGCCGCCCTCGTCGAGGACAGCGGCGCTCTTACCCATGCGCGACAGGAGCGATCCGATACCTGCGCGCGTTTTGTTGCGCATTGTCGCGTCGAGAGTGCGGCCGGCCAGCAGGAAGAACAGCAGCATGACCGCACTGTCGAAATAGGCATGCCCGCCACCTGCAAAGGTCTCATAAACGCTCAGCGCAGTGGCCAGCAGGACGCCGATGGAGATCGGAACATCCATATTCGTGCGCCTGTGCCGCAGGGCCATGGCCGCGCTGGCGAAAAACGGCCGACCCGAATAGGCCACGACCGGCAAGGCGATCAGTGCAGAAAGCCAGTGAAACAGCTCGCGCGTGACGCCGCCAGCCCCCGACCATACGCTGACCGACAGGAGCATGATGTTCATCATGCCGAATCCCGCGACAGCTAGCGCGCGGAGCAACAGCTTCACTTCACGGTCGTCCTTGGCGAGCGGATTGTCCGCGACAGGCTGGGCCTCGAAACCGATCGCAGCGATGGCATCGACCAGGCTTTCTTCATCGAGGCTGTCCGTGTGGCGCACGGCCACGCGCTTGGACGAGAAGTTTACCCTCGCGGAATCGACACCCTCGATCCCTGCGAGACCGCGCTCGATCTTCGCGATACAGCCGGCACAGCGCATGCCGGGTACCGTAAAACGGCTGTCCAGCAGCTTCGCGCCTTCCGGCGTGTCGAGGGTGGCGTGCGCGGTCACGGGACTTCGACTTCGTCCACCCAGCGGCTTTCGCCCGCGTCGATGGACAGGCGGGCGATCCAGCGTCCCGACGGGAGCGCATCGGTCGACACATACTGACCTTCGCCCACTTGCTCGAAGGTCAAGGCGCGATCGTCGGGCTGGCCGAGCGGGCGACGCAGCTCTGCAGAAAGCAGAGCGGATTGCGGAACGCGCTCAGTCGATACCAGAAGGCGCCCGTCGGCATCGCGCTCAAGCTGTGCCGAGTAGCCGAGCTTGTCCGCCTCGCGCGCTTCGCTCAGCCATCCGTTGTACTTCTGGCTAGCCACATAGGAGTTCTCGACCACCACGCCGCCGAAGCCGCCGACAGCGACCGAGGCCATGTAGAAATTGACCGCTATCACTACGCCGAATCCGGCGACGAGGATCATCGCCATGTCCTTGCCGGTAAATTCACGTCGCATCACTGGTCCTCCGGTGCATCGAAGCGGGTTTCCACCGTGTCGGTCTCGCGCTGTTCGTCGAGCGAGGTAAGGCGGAAGGAAAATTCGCGTGTTGCTGCGCCTGCGGGCACCGCGACATAGGCGCGCACGGTGCGGACCTGGTCTGCCGGTACGCTGACAGTCTGGGTCGGTGCGGCAGCGGTCCGATTGATCGTGTCGGTCCAGATAATCGCGCCAGGCAGGTCCTCGATCGCGATCTCCATGTCGCGCGGCCTGCTTTCCATATTGCGCAGCTTGAGCGTGTAGGAGTTGCGAACCGAACCATCGCTCAGCAGCATGAAGGGCGGGTTGCGATCGGGGGCCACGGTCAGATCGGTATGCGTGCGGACGCCCAGTGCGAACAGCAGTGCCCCGCCGATTGCGCTCCAGATGAGCAGGTAGGCGATATTGCGTGGGTGCATCAAAGTGCGCCATGGTGGCCGCGGTGCTTCGCCTGCCGCCTCGCGCTCGCAATCTTCCAGCGTCGCATAGTCGATCAACCCGCGCGGACGGCCGATGTCCTTCATCACCCTGTCGCAGGCATCGATACAGAGCGCGCAGGTGATGCAGCCGATCTGCGGACCTTCGCGAATGTCGATACCGGTCGGGCAAACCTGTACGCACTGGGTACAGTCGATGCAGTCGCCGAACTCGCCGGGCTTCTTCTGGGCCTTCTTCAGGCTGCCACGCGGCTCGCCGCGCCAGTCCTTGTAGGTCACCAGCAACGACTTCTCGTCCATCAGCGCGGTCTGGATACGCGGCCAGGGGCACATGTAGATGCACACTTGCTCGCGCATGAAACCGCCCAGCGTGACCGTGGTCAGCGTCAGCACGGCGGCGGTGATATAGGCGACCGGTGCCGCCTCTCCGGCGAAGAAGTCGCGGAACAGGGTGGGCGCATCGGCAAAATAGAGAATCCACGCACCGCCCGTTACCAGGCCGATGACGGCATAGATCGACCACTTGAAGCCGCGGCGCATGACCTTGCCCCAAGTCCACGGCGCGGCGTCGAGGCGCAGGCGGGCATTGCGGTCGCCGTCGACGAAGCGGTCGACGTGCTGGAACAGGTCGGTCCAGACCGTTTGGGGGCAGGCATATCCGCACCAAGCACGCCCCACCGCGCTGGTGACGAGGAACAGCCCGATCCCGGCCATAATCAACAGCCCGGCCACGAAGTAGAATTCATGCGGCCAGATCTCGATGCCGAACATGTAGAAACGGCGATTGGCCAGATCGACCAGCACCGCCTGGTCGGGTGCATAGGGGCCGCGGTCCCAGCGCAGCCAGGGCGTGACGTAATAGATCGCCAGGGTGACGACCATCACGAACCATTTGAAGCGGCGGAAGGGGCCGTCGATGCGCTTGTTATGCACCTGCTTGCGCGGCTCGTAGAGCTTTTCGGGCACGGTCGCGCGTGGCGGTTCGTGCGGCTCGTGCCGGCGCGTCGCCGCTTCGGGTTCGGCGACCGCGCTGGACACGGGCTTGTCGGACTTGCGCTTGCCGTCCTCGACGACGACCGACCAATCGCGCCGGCCGCCGTCTTTCGGATCGTCAGGGTTGCTCATCGACCTCTACCTCGGGATCTTCGGCGACCTCCACGAAGTCTTCGCCTCCCCCGAGCGAATGGACGTAAGCAGCGAGCATCTTGATCGTCACCGGATCGAGACGGCCTTCCCACTTGGGCATCATGCCCATGCGCGGCTGCAGAATCTGGCGCTTGATCGCCTCGCGGCTGCTGCCACGCAGCCAGATTGCATCGTTGAGCGTGGGGGCACCCTGTGCCCGATCGCCTTCGCCGCGCACCCCGTGGCAGGCTGCGCAATTGTCGGCATAGATCTGTGCGCCGAGCAAACTGGCATCGGCCTTGCCGCTCAAGGCGAGCACGTGGTCGGTCAATGCGTCGAGCTGCTCGGTGTCGAAAGCACCCTCGAACGGCGGCATCACGCTGGTGCGCGTGTCGTCGTCGCCGGACTGGCGGATGCCATGCACGAGCGTGTATTCGATCGCCTTCAGATCGCCTCCCCACAGCCAGTCGTCATCATTGAGGTTGGGGTAGCCGAGTTCCTGGCTGCCCGCTGCGCCCGAGCCATGGCACTGTACGCAATTCACGCGGAAGGCGGCTGCACCGCCTGCGACGGCCTGCTGCATCAGCGCGCTGTCTTCGGGTAGGCGCTCGATCGAAACGCGGGCCAACTGCTCGCGCACGCCGGAGCGGGCCATGTCGGCCGCGCTCATGTCTTCGGCGAGATCCCCACGGCTCGACCAACCGAGCACGCCTGCGGTCGCGCGGTCGATCATCGGCCATGCGGGGTAGGCGATCACATAACCGATTGAGAATGCGATCGTGAGATAGAAGGTCCACAGCCACCAGCGCGGCAGCGGGGTGTCGAGTTCCTCGATACCGTCCCACTCATGGCCGACGGTTTCGGTCCCGGTCGGTTCGTCGACGCGCTTATTCGCCATCGTCCTGCCCCTCGAAAATCAGTGTTGCGGCTTCGTGGTTGCGCTTCTTGGCACCGGGCCGGAAAGGCCAGGCGCAGAGCACCACGAAGAGGATGAGCATTGCGACCAGCGCATAGCTGTCGGCAAAGTGGCGCAAGGTTTCATAAAAGCTCACCGGCCCTTCTCCTCGGCCAGTTCCTCGTACGGAGCCGCGCTTTCGAAATCGACCAGCGTGCCGAGCATCTGGAGATATGCGATGAGCGCATCCATCTCGGTCAGCTTGTCGGGATTGCCATCGAAGTCGCGGATCTGCGCCTTGGGATAGCGCTCTGCCAGATCGCCCGGATCGAGGTCGGGATCGGCCTGCGCGAGCATGTCGCCCTCTGCCTTCTCGATATCCTCGTCGCTATAGGGCACGCCGACGCGGCGCAGCGCGGTCAGCGTGGCTGCAGGATCGCCGATCTCGAGCTCGGTCTCCTTGAGAAAGCTGTATTGCGGCATCACGCTTTCCGGCACGACGCTCTGCGGGTTTTCGAGGTGCTGGACGTGCCACTCGTCGGAATAGCGTCCGCCCACGCGTGCAAGGTCCGGTCCGGTACGTTTGGAACCCCACTGGAACGGATGGTCGTACATGCTTTCAGCCGCGAGGCTGTACGGGCCGTAACGTTCCACTTCGTCGCGGAACGGGCGGATCATCTGGCTATGGCAGGTGTAGCAACCTTCGCGGATGTAGATGTCGCGGCCGGCCTGTTCGAGCGGCGAATAAGGCCGCACACCATCGACCTTCTCGATCGTGTTTTCGAGATAGAACAGAGGTGTGATCTGCACGAGGCCGCCGATGGCTACAATGACGAATGTCCCCACGGCCAACAGCGTGATGTTGCGTTCGAGCCTCTTGTGGCCCTTCACGGTTTCTTCGACGACGGGATCGGTCATGTTGTCTGGATCCTATTCAGCCGGGACGGCGCTGGGCTGGGAAACGATGGGACGGTCCTTTTCAGGATCGTAAGCGGCATCCTTGAGCGGCGCTTCCTCGCGCTGCTTGCCGGCCAGCGTCATCCAGATGTTGTAGCTCATGATGAGCGCACCCGAGAGGTAGAGCAGGCCGCCTACGGCGCGGATCACGTACATCGGGAACATGGCCGAGACGCTGTCCGCAAACGACCAGACGAGGTAACCGTCGGGACCATACTCACGCCACATGAGGCCCTGCATGATGCCGGCGACCCACATGCTGGCGGCGTAGAAAACGATGCCGATGGTCGCGAGCCAGAAGTGCCAATTGATCATCCGCAGCGAATACATCCGCTCGCGCTTCCACAGGCGGGGCACGAGGAAGTAGACGCAGGCGAAGGTGATGAGCCCGTTCCAGCCCAGAGCGCCGGAATGAACGTGGCCGATGGTCCAATCGGTATAGTGCGAGAGCGAATTGACGCTCTTGATCGACAGCATCGGGCCTTCGAAAGTGCTCATGCCGTAGAAGGCCAGCGCCATCACCATCATGCGAATGATCGGGTCGGTGCGGACCTTGTCCCATGCCCCGTTCAGGGTCATCAACCCGTTGATCATGCCGCCCCAGCTCGGCATCCACAGCATGATCGAAAAGACCATGCCCAGCGTTTGCGCCCAGTCGGGCAGGGCGGTGTAGTGGAGGTGGTGGGGCCCCGCCCAGATGTAGAGGAAGATCAGCGACCAGAAGTGGATGATCGACAGGCGGTAGGAATAGACCGGGCGCTCTGCCTGCTTCGGGACGAAGTAATACATCATCGCCAGGAAGCCCGCGGTGAGGAAAAAGCCGACCGCGTTATGGCCGTACCACCACTGCGTCAGCGCATCCTGCACACCGGCAAAGGCTGAATAGCTTTTTGCGCCAAGGAGGCTCACCGGCATCGCCAGATTGTTGACGATGTGCAGCATCGCAACGGTCACGATGAAGGCAAGGTAGAACCAGTTCGCGACGTAGATGTGCGGTTCCTTGCGCTTCGCCAGCGTGCCGACGAAGACGATGAAATAGGCCACCCACACGATGGTCAGCCACAGGTCTACGTACCATTCGGGCTCTGCATATTCCTTCGACTGGGTGACGCCGAGGAGGTAGCCGGTCGCGGCCAGAACGATGAAGAGCTGGTATCCCCAGAACACAAACCGCGCGAGCGTCGGGAAAGCGAGCTGCGTGCGGCAGGTGCGCTGCACGACGTAGAAGCTGGTTGCGAGCAGGGCGTTGCCACCGAAGGCAAAGATCACCGCGCTGGTATGGAGCGGACGGACCCGGCCGAAATTCAGGTAGGGCTCGAAGTTGAGCTGCGGAAAGGCAAGCTGCGCGGCGATGAACACACCAGCCAGCAAGCCTGCAAGACCCCAGAACATCGTGGCGATCACGCCCCAGCGGATCGGGTCGTCATCATAGCGTGACGGGCCATCGGGCATCTTGAAGAAACCTTGCGCGCGGCCCATCGGGTCGAAACGCGAAGCACTCATCCAGATCATCACGAAACCGAGGATCGCGATAATCCAGGCATGCGCAGCAAAGCCGCTATCGGCAGCGGCGAGCGCGGCGCCGGCGGCGGCCAGCATGATCAAGAACCACAGGCCCACCCGGGTCAGGGCAGTTTCAGCATTCATCGGGGGTCTCCGTCCATCTTTTCACTGCGTAATCAGCAGGTGCGCCAAGTGCATTGATCTGGATCAAATAGGGGATAAGTAGTCATGCAGCGCCGGCTAGATAGCCCGCCTGAGCTCGCAACTGACTGACATCGTGCAGGATTACGAGCGATCGGCCAGATGTCTCGATGGTCTTGGCATCGCGCAGGATCGTGAACTGGCGGCTGACTGTCTCGATCGTCAGGCCAAGGCTTTCCGCGATATCCCGGCGCGACATCGGGAGGTCCAGAATTACCGAAGTGCCCTTGGCGGTACCGATGCGTTCGGCCATTCCGAGAAGAAATACGGCAATCCGTTCGGACGCGGTCTTCCTTCCCAGCGCCACGGCTTTTTCACGACAACGCCGCAGCGCGTCGGCCATCTGGCCGATCAGGCCGCGCAATATCTGCGGGTCGGACTCGGCCATTTTCAGGAATATGTCGGCCGGGAACAGCAGCAATTCGCACTCGCCTAGCGCGCAGACGGAATAGGAGTAATTGTCGCTTGCCGGGATCCAATACGTGTCGCCGGCGAAATGGAACGCGATGATCTGATCGCGCGCTTCTGACGCGTGGGCGACCAGCTTGGTCGATCCGTGGGTTAGGTAGACAAGCTGCGCTCTTGCATCTTCAAGCTCGAGCGATGCCCCTCCGGTCAGATGCGCCGGTCGCCCCAGTTCGCAGATGCGTTGGCGCAGGGGGGAGGCCGGCTCCGCAAGCTTGACGCTGTGCGCGAAGGTTTCGAATGTGTTGGAAAGGGTAGCCATGGACTGCCCCCTCGCACTCCATGTCCGCCATTTCCTTGATCGAGATCAATGCAGCGCATTGGCTCCCGGTCCAGATGCTGCTCACGCCGCAACAACCCTGGGCCGCGCGGTGCGGCCGCTGCGGCGATGAAGGATGATGGACATGAAGAAGTTGCTCGCCGCCGGCCTCGTCGGGGCCGCAATGATCGCCGTTCCCGCACAGGCGCAGGACGAAGACGGCAAGCTGCAGGTCAAGCTGCTCGGTACGCTAGTCGCGCCTGACGGGAAAATCACCGAGGTGAATACCGATATCGTGGGCCTTCCCGCAGGTACACAGACCGAGGCCAACGACAATGTGGTGCCGACCGCAGCGATCGAATATTTCTTCACGCCAAATTTCTCGATCGAGACGATCTGCTGCCTCACCCAGCACGATGTCGACGCAGTTGCCGGGCTGACCGGCGCCGAGTTGGTATCGGACGGCAAGCTCATCCCTGCGACCTTCACCGCGAAGTATCATTTCGATCTCGAGGGCGTGAAGCCGTACATCGGGGCCGGCGCGACCTATTTCTGGTGGGTCGATGTGAAACCGGGTGCGGACACGATCCCCCTTGGTGTTACGCGCACGACGCTGTCGGACGAACTGGGCCTCGTGCTGCAAGCCGGCACGGACATCGCAATCGGCGATGATGGTTTCGGCATTACGCTCGATGCGAAGCGCTATTTCGTCGACACGACGGCGCGCTGGTTTGCCGGCGATACGCTCGCCATCGAGACCGAACACAAGCTCGACCCGTGGGTCGTAAGCGCGGGCGTCAGCTACCGTTTCTGATCATGGGGACCGTTGCCAGCGGGCAAAGGTCACTCGCGTGAACCCCCGGCATTCCTCCTGCCGGGGGTTTTTCGTGCCTGCCCGGCTCACCCGCGGCTTTCGGAGCGCAGGTGGATTTTCGCGCCTTCGAAGCATTTGCTGATCGACTGCACCGCGGTCGAGGTCGTCGCCGCCCCGCACATGAAGATATCGAAAGCTGCGAAGTCGCGTTCGGGCCACGTGTGGACCGAGATGTGCGATTCTGCGAGCAGGAGG
>JABDNC010000011.1 GCA_013001165.1 Erythrobacter sp. | reverse complement strand
GGGAATCGGTGATCAGCGAAACCAAGCCGGACGCCTTCACCTTCTTCGCATGGCCAAGCGAGGCCGCCGAGAAGCGTTTTTCGCAAAACCCCGATTGGCCGGAGTACAGGCAAGTCCGCCCGGAAGGCTGGGATGAGCTGGCCATCTACACAGCGACCCTCACCGAGGACCTTTCGCTGACCTTCTCACCGGACAAATACTACACCGTCGTCGTTGCCTGGCCCGATGCCGAGACGGGTGCCGACTACACGCGCTACCTCGAAGGGATCGAACCGGCCGTCACGCGCGCCGGAGGCCGTTTCATCGCAAAGATCTACAACCCGCCGTCCGAAGTCCATGCCTCGCCCGATGAAGCCCCCGGCCAGCTTACGTTCGTCGAGTGGGATAGCCTGGACGGATTCCGGAAGGTCCAGACAATGCCGGAATACCTCGCTCACCGCGATTACTTTGCTTCCGGACTGGACCGGTTCGAGTTCCACTGGATGGAACTGGCGCGCTTCTGACGCGGCGGGTGGCGGCCGGCGGGGCATCACCCCGCCGTTCGTGCCTAGCTAACTGTTTCCATCAGCTTGATCGCGCCGACCCATTCGTCCTGCTCGGCCGCATCGGCGAGCAGCACGGCTACATCGCCGCGGGCGGCTTCGCCCTTGGGATCGACTTCGTCGCCGAGGCGCACCGAACCCGTGGGGCCGTCGTCCGTCAGGGCGACGGGGCGCAGGATCGCATAGTTGAGCGAGCTTTCCTTCAGCCGTTCGTCGGCAAGGTGCTTGGCCTGCAGGTAATGCGCGAGGTCGCTGTCGGAATCGGGATCGGCTGCTCCGACCGAGCTGAGCATAACGAAGCGATCGACGCCGGATTTCTCGGCGATATCGATCAGCCTGATTGCGCCGTCACGGTCGACTTTCCGCGTCATCTCTTCGTCTGTGTCGCCGCCCGATCCCGCAGCGAAGATCACGGCATCGCATCCCTTGGTGACATCGTCGTCGAGCGACGTCAGGTCGCCGACCCTTCGTTCGACACCTTCGGGAAGATCGCTCGTATCGGAAGAAGACCGCACAAGGGCGACCGGATCGTGACCGCGCGAGCAAAGTTCCTTGACGAGGCGAGTGCCGGTATTGCCGGTTGCTCCGGCGACTAGAATTTTCATGGAATTGGGCTCCTTGGGAGATTGCTAAAAAAGGGGGCTCGGATCAGGGCAGGAAAATTGCCTTGGTGTTGACGAATTCCTTCATTCCGAAGCCGCCATGTTCGCGACCGTATCCGCTGTCCTTCACCCCGCCGAAGGGCATGTTCGGGTCTGCCGCACCGAAGGAATTGACACGGACCATTCCCGTGTCGAAGTGATCGCGGGCCAGACGGATCGCCTTGTCCTGATCCTTGGTGAAGATGCCGCCGCCAAGGCCGTAGCGGCTGTCATTGGCGATGCGCATGGCGTCTTCGTCGTCCTTGGCACGGATGATCGAGGCTACGGGGCCGAATAATTCGTCATCATAGGCAGGCGTGCCCGGCTTGCAGTCGGCGAGCACGGTGGCGGGATAGTACCAGCCGTCGGGATCCTCTTCCGGGTCGCCGCCGCACAGGAGCGTGCAGCCACCCTCGAGGCTCTTGCCGACCTGTTCGACCAGCGTATCGAACTGTTCTTTGCTGGAAACGGGCCCCAACTGCGTGTCCTCGTCGGTCGGGTCGCCCATCCTGGTAGACTTCATCCGTTCGACGAAGCCTTCGACAAACTGGTCGTATACGGCGTCTGTGACGACGAAGCGTTTTGCCGAAACGCAGGTTTCGCCGTTGTTGTAGAGGCGGCCGGTGACGCAGGTCTTCACCGCAAGATCGATGTCCGCGTCTTCGAGCACGAGATAGGCATCGTTCGATCCCAGCTCGAGCACCGTTTTCTTCAGCGCTTCTGCGGCTGTCTTGCCGATATGGCGCCCGGCACCGTCGCTGCCGGTCATGGTGACCGCGCGGATCTTCTCATGGGCGATGATCTCGTCGGATAGGTCGTGATCGACGAGAACCACGTCGAAAAGGCCTTCGGGCAATCCGGCCTCGAGGCACAGGTCGCGCAGCAGCAGGCCGCTGCCGGTGCAAATCGAGGCGTGCTTCAGGATGCAGGCGTTGCCCGCCATCGCGTTTGCGGCCAGCACGCGCACGGGTTGATAGAGCGGGAAATTCCACGGCTGGATCGAATAGATCACGCCGATCGGCGAATAGGTGACGATGCCGCGCTTCTTGCCGCCCGAATGCTCGCGCTCCTCGTCGGCGAGTTCGGACGGGCCGTTGTCGGCGCTGTATTCGAAGATGCGCGCGCAGATCTCAACCTCAGTCTTGCCGTCCTTAAGCAGTTTGCCGGTTTCGCGGGTCATGAGGTCGCTGATGCGGTCGGTATTGTCGCGCAGGGCCTTCGCGATCTTGCGCAGGACTTCGCCGCGCTCTTCGTGACTGCGCGTGCGCCAATCCAGATAGGCTTCATGCGCAGCGTCGATCTTGGCAAAGGCCTCGTCCTTCGACATCAGGTCGTAGGTTTCGATGGTCTCGCGGGTTGCGGGATTGCTGGTTGTGATCTGCGACATGGGGCACCTTGGGATGAATGGGGGTTCGCCTTTCCAACGGGTCCTCACGCTCTGGCGTTCCAGAAACAATTTTTGCAGGAGGCGGGAACCGCGCAGGTGCCCGGATTTCCTACTCTTTTCCCGGTGGGTAACGAAGGGAGGATGCCGCACGCCTGTCGCCCAGATCGTAATGCCACGTATGACGAAAGCGGCCTGCCGGTACCGATTTTCTTGCCAGGACCGTGTTCAATGTGTTCCATCCTGGCGGAGAGACCGGAGAGGAAATCCAAATGAACGCCTACACGCAGATCAAGCTCGACATCGCCGACGGTATCGCCACCGTGACGCTGCATCGTCCCGAGAAGATGAATGCCTTCACACGCACCATGATGGCCGAGTTCATCGATGCGCTCGACGTGACCGATGCCGATGACAGCGTGCGGGCCGTAATCGTTACCGGACATGGCGACAGGGCCTTCTGCGCCGGCGCCGACCTTACGCCGGAGGGTGGCGGACACGTCTTCTCCGACCCGAACCCGGTCGAGGACCTCTCAGACGAACGCGTACGCGACGGGGGAGGGCGGCTGACACTCCGCCTGTTCGACTCCAAGAAACCACTCATCGGCGCCTGCAACGGCGTTGCCGTGGGGGTCGGTGCGACCATGCAGCTACCCTTCGATATCCGCTTGTGCAGCGACAATGCGCGCTTCGGCTTCGTCTTCGCACGGCGCGGGATCACGCCGGAAGCTGCGAGCAGCTGGTTCCTCCCGCGCCTCGTCGGCATGCAGACGGCGCTCGAATGGTGCATGACCGGGCGGATATTCGACGCTGCCGAGGCGAAGGACCGTGGCCTCGTACGTTCGGTCCACCCGCAGGGAGAACTGATGGATGCGGCCCTGGGTATCGCCCGCGAGATCGCGGACAACACCTCGGCAGTTTCGGTCGCGATGACACGTGCAATGCTCTGGCGTCTTGGCGCGGCCGGACACCCGATGGACGCCCACCGGATCGACAGCCGCGCGATCTATCGCCTCAGCCGCAGCAATGACGCGAAGGAGGGGATTGCAAGCTTCCTCGAGAAGCGCCCACCTGCCTATCCCGATACGGTGGGTGAGAACATGCCCGACTTCTATCCTTGGTGGGATGAGCCTGGATACGAATAGTTGCACATGTGATAGTCACAGCTGAAACCTTGCCAAGCGCCACGGGAAGGTTACAGCTATGCGGCATGTCGTCACGCAAGCCCGCCAAACGCCTCGCCGATTTCCTGCCTTACCAGCTGTCGATCGCATCCAATGCGATCTCGACCCGGATTGCAGAGCAGTATCGCAAGCGTTTTGCGCTGAAGACGACCGAGTGGCGGATCATGGCCGTTCTCGGGGACAGCGGTCCGCTGACGCAGCGCGAATTGTCGCAGATGACCCTGATGGACAAGGTGCCGGTCAACCGCGCCTGCAAGACGCTGGAGAGCCGCGGACTGGCCGCGCGCACGCCCAATGCGAAGGACGGCCGGTCGCACCTGCTCGAACTAACGGCAGAGGGCAGGGCGGTTCACGCGGGCATCATGCCGCTGGCGCTCAAGATCGAGGCGGAGATGTTCTCCGTGCTCAACTCCGAGGAACAGGACGCTTTTCGCGACATGCTCGCCCGCCTGCGCGAAAATGCCGGGGACTTCGACGCGGAAAGCCTGGCCGACTGAGTGAGCCGGCCAAGCCTTCCTGGTTCGCTATTCGGTGGCTTCTTCGCCGACCCTACTGGGTCATGAAGGAGTCCGAGATGTCGCAGGCCGCGGGGCCGAGAATGACGATGAACAGCACCGGCAGGATGAACAGGATCAGCGGCACGGTCATGATCGCCGGCAGACGCGCTGCCTTTTCTTCGGCGCGCATCATGCGCTCGTTACGGAATTCGGCCGACAGCACACGCAGCGCGGATGCCAGCGGAGTACCGTAGCGTTCGGTCTGGACCATGGTCGTGACCACGCCCTTCACCGCTTCGAGGTTCACGCGATAGGCGAGGTTGTCGAAGGCCTTCTTGCGCTCATTGAGGAAGGACAGCTCGATCGCGGTGAGGGTGAATTCATCACCCAGTTCCGGATAGGCGCGGCCCAGTTCCTTGGCGACGCGGTTGAATGCGGCATCGACCGTCAGACCGGCTTCTGCACAGATGACCAGAAGGTCGAGCGCGTCGGGCAGGCCCTTGCGGATCGCATCGGTGCGCTTGCTGGCGATGTTGCTGAGATAGATTTCCGGGCCTTTGTAGCCGAAGAAAACCGCAGCCGAGAGCGCAGCGACGCGCTTGAATTCCCAATCGGGGAAGATCTCGACGACGTAGAGCAGCACGCCGGCAATCAGGCCGAAGATCACGGGCAGGACCATGCGCAGGCCGATGAGGACCACGGCGACTTCCTTGTTGCGAAAGCCGGCCCAGGCCAGCTTCTGCTGCATTTCTTCGACCTGGCTGTCCTGCAGGACCTTCATGTTGCCAAGGGTGTCGCGCACCTTGTCGGCCGTGTCGGTCTTGCGCACGAGGCTCTGGCGCTTCTTGGCGCCCGAGGTGACGAGGCCGGCCTTCAGTTCTTCACGACGGCCTTCCAGCGCCTTTACGCGCTTGACCATGGGGTCCTTGATGGTGACGGCAGTATAAATCGCGAAGAGAACCGCGAGAGCTGCCACGCCCATCAGGATGGAGCCGACGACGATGACGTCGAAGCCGAGGAGTGTGGGTCCGTTACCGCTTTCCATGATGACTTGTCCCTCGGGTCCTTAGATTTCGAAGCTGACCATCTTGGCCATGATGAAGGCGCCGATGCTCATCCATACGAGGCCGCCAAGGCCGGTGACGATCAGGCGCTCGTCGATGAAGAAGCTGCCGACATAGTCCGGGTTGATCCACCAGATCATGGTGAAGACGATGAAGGGCAGGGCGCCGACGATGTAGGCCGAGGCCTTCGATTCCGAGCTCATTGCACGGATCTTGAGCTTCATCTGGGCACGCTTGCGCAGCACGTCCGACAGGTTCGACAACGTCTCGGCGAGGTTACCACCGGTTTCGCGCTGGATGGCGAGCGTGATGCAGAAGAAGTTGAACTCGGGGATGCCAAGACGATTGGCGGTTTCCTCGAGCGATTCTTCCATCGTGCGACCGATCTTGATGCGCTCGACGATACCCTTGAATTCCTGGCCCACCGGTCCATCGACTTCCTGCGCGACGACCGAGAGCGTCTCGGTCACCGGAAGGCCCGAGCGAAGACCACGAACCAGCAGTTCGATGGCGTCGGGAAACTTCACATTGAAGGCGTTGGTGCGCTTCTTGATCGCACGACCGACGATGAAGTGCGGGATACCGGCGCCGGCGAAGAGGCCGATTGCAAAGGACAGCGGAAGCGAGCCGGTGCGAAGGAACATGATCACCGCCACAACCAGGCCGATACCGAGCGAAGCATAGGCATATTGGCTGATGGTCCAGCCCTTGCCCGTCCGGTCGAGGCGCATGGCGAGGGCTTCGACGCGCGAGTCCGAACCCGCGGTTTTGTGACGCTTGGGCTTGCGGGCCGCGATGGCCTTCTTCAGCTGCGATTCGACTTTCGCATCGGTGCTTTCCGAATGGCGGAAGCGCACCTGCTGCAGGCGGCGCTGACCATTCTTGGCAGCGTTGGGGCCGGCGAATGCGACATAGCCCAAGACGAGCAGCGCAAGGATGCCGACCGCAACCAGTACGAGCTGGATCAAATTCATCTGTCTACTCCGTCCCGTCCGTCATAGTTGGTTCGTTGGTCCCGGAGTGCGAAAGGCAGGACCCAAAGCGCTCCGGGAACAAGGTTATTCGACTTCGGCTGCTGCCTTGTCTTTCTTCGACACCAGACCCTTGAGGTCGAAGCCGCCAAGCAGCGATTTCTTGCCGGCAGCTTCCGCCGCCTCTTCGCTGTCTTCGTCGCCCAGGCCGATGATGCGGCTGGCGAGCTGCTTCATGCCGGCTGTGGCCTTGCCCGACGCATTCGCGTCGATGAAAGTCTTGCCGAGCTTGGCAGCGGTTGCAGCGCCCTTCTGGTCGTAGGGGATCGAGATATCGATCTTGCGTTCGATCGAGGCCTCGAAATCGGCCTTGCTGATTTCTGCAGCACCGGGCTGGACCTTGTTGGCAACGACCACCGGGGTGGCGTGCGCGGCGTTGGTCTTGAGCCAGGACAGCGTGCGGATCGTGTCGCGTGCCGAGGCAAGCGTCATTTCCGTCACCAGCGTCACGACGTTCACGTCGTTGAGCAGGTGGGGGAAGTTGATCAGCATGTTACGCGGCAAGTCGATCAGCGTCATTTCGAAGGCGTGGCGGAATTCTTCCTGCAGCTGCAGGAAGGCCGCGCCGTCGGTCATGAGCGGCGAGTTGATCGGAGCCTCGGCCGAAAGAATGGCAAGGTTTTCGTTCGCACGGATCATGGCGCGTTCGATGAACAGGCCGTCGATGCGGCTCGGGTTGTCGATCGCGTCGGTCAGGCCGCGGCCCGGCTCGAGGTCGAGCGTGAGCGCGCCGGTGCCGAAGTGCACGTCGAGATCGAGCAGTGCGGTCGGCATCTTCTTTTCGGCGCTGTAGTACCAGGCCAGCGAGGTCGCCAGCGTCGAGGCACCGACACCGCCGCGGGTACCCACGATGGCCGTCGAGATGTGTCGCTTGATCTGTTCGCTCTCGCCACCGCGAGGCGCGCTGAAAACGGCTTGTGCCGCGTTGAGCGAGTCGCGCAGGACCGAGGCCGACAGCGGCTTCAGGAGGTAGTCGTGGATGCCGCTCGCGAGCAGGTCGCGATAGAGGCGCACGTCGTTAACCTGGCCGATGGCGATCACGACCGTACCGGGTTCGCAAACCTCGGCGAGGGCGTTGATGTCGTTAAGCGGATCGCCGCTTTCCGACAGGTCGACCATCAGGATATTCGGGCTGGCAGAGACCGACAGGGACTGCACTGCGTTGCGCAGGCCGCCCTTGTTGCACTTTTCCGGCTGCCAGCCGAGTTCGATCACGACCGGACGCAGAACGTCCAGCGCCGTTTCGTCGCAGATATAGGCTGCAAACGGATCGCGATTGCCGGGCATGCCGGGTTTCGAAAAAGCGCTCATGGCTCAGTTGCCTCCTTGGCTATTGGTTTCAGGCAGGCCGCCCGCGCCGGTCGGTTCCATCTCGCGGTAGGACTGGATTGCCTTGGTGGAAGTGGTCACGACCGTCTCGCCGGTGCCCTGCTGGCCCTGGACGAGGTCTTCCGGATTGGCGACCATCGCAGCCAGGTTGCCGTAGGTGGCGCAACCATAGTTGGGGTTGGTCGAGTTCTTGTCGTTGGCTTCGGCCGTGTGCGACCAGTCCGGGCAACCCGGAACAGAAGCACTCGAACGGGTGATGACGACGCGTGCCTGGCCCGGCTGGGCGTTGCCCACGGTCACCGGTGCACCTTCAGCCAGAAGGATGCCGTGGCGCGCTGCGAGAGCGGCGATGTCGTCACGCACGGCGAGGCTGTTGTTGCCATCGTCGATCGAGACACGGTCGCCGTAACGCAGGTCCATGCTCTCGAACCAGCCGGCGAGCCGCTGCTGTTCGGAGACTGGAAGGCCGTCCGCACTGGTGCTGACGTCGAGCGTGTAGTTCGAGCGTTCCACGACCGGCTGCTTCACGCTGTAGAGCGTGCGGTTGTCCATGTTGACGCCGCCACAGGCACCCAGCGTGAGTGCGAGCGAGGCTGCCAGCGGAGCGGCGAGCTTGCGAGTGATGTTGATACGCATTGTTCTCGTCTCCCTTATTCGAAGCTGAAGCCGGGCTTGGCAGCAGCGGTCTTCTCGTTACGGCGGGCGTCCGCCTGTGCTGCGACCTGTTCGCCGTCGGCCTGCGAACCCTGCGACAGCTGCGGTGCGGCACCGCTGCCATTTGCCGAGGGCATCGGGCGGCTTGCGCCCGAAACGCCGTCAGCTTCGCGAAGTTCGATCAGACGCTGGAACTCGGTCGGCTTGAGATAGCCGTCCGTAGGCAGGCGGATGTCGTTCGCATTGACCGGCTTCACCAGATACGGCGTCACCACGATTACCAGCTCGGTTTCACCCTTGCGGTAGTTGGTCGAACGGAAGAGGTTGCCGAGGAGCGGCACATCGCCGAGGCCCGGAGCCTTCTCGATCGAGTTCTGCGAGTTGTTCGACAGCAGGCCGGCGATCATGAAGCTCTGGCCGGAGCCGAGTTCCACGGTCGTTTCTGCACGACGGGTGACCAGTGCGGGCACCTGGAAGCCGTTCAGCGTGATCGAGCCTTGGCTCGACAGTTCCGACACTTCGGGACGAACGCGGATCGAGATGCGGCCGTTGGCCAGAACCGTCGGCGTATAGGCGAGGCTAACACCGTAGTTCTTGTACTCGATCGAGACGTTACCCAGACCCTGGCTGAGTGGGATCGGAAATTCGCCACCTGCGAGGAATTCTGCCGTTTCACCCGAAAGGGCGGTCAGGTTCGGCTGCGACAGCGTGGTCACGAGGCCCTGCGTTTCCGCAAGATCGAGCGCCGATGCGATGTCGAGACCGAGGAGGTTGCCCTCGACGCCGATGGTCGAACCCTGCTGGCTGCCCGGGATGACCGTGCTGCCGTCGGGGCCTTCGGTGAGACCGACGCCGAGTCCGGCAGGCGAACCCGGGGTATACTGCGGGATCCACGAACCCGAACCCTGTCCGACACCGACCTTGAAGCCGCTCGATGCATCGACCGAGGCGAGGTTCACGCCAATGGCGCGGACCACACTGCGGCTGACTTCGGCGATACGCACCTGCAGGTTGACCTGAAGCGGCGTTGCCATGCGCAGGCGGCTGATGACGTTCTGGCCTTCGCCGACATAGGCTTCGACCAGCGCCTGGGCGTCAGCTGCGTCTTCCGGAGCGGCGACCGTGCCGGTCAGGAGCACCGTGTTGGTGCCCATCGTGGCGACGTTGATCTTCGCTTCGGGCATCGCAAGGGCGAGCATCTGGTCGATGCTGCCGATGTTCGAACCGACGCGGACGTTGGCTGCCCAGATGATGTCACCTGCGGCGTTGCTGGCGTAGACCGTGGTCTCACCGCCGGACTTGCCGAACAGGTACAGCTGGCGCTGCGACTTGATCTGTACGTCGGCGACCTGATCGTTCGAGATGAACACATCGGCCATGGTGCCGGGTACGTTGACGAGTTCGCCGCGGCCGATCGAAAGGACGATGTCCGTGGTCGGGCTGACGACCGCCTGGGCCGTGGCCACACTGGTCGGAGCGGCTGCCAGCGGCGCGAGCGCCAGTCCGGCAAGCAGCAGTTTTGCGGTAAGACGACGTTTCATGGATTGGCCCCCTGAATGGCTTCCTGTCTTGATCATCGGATTAACGGACGGTGCTCAGCGCGACCGGAACAGTGCTTCCGGCGTTGCGAGTTCCCGAGGCAACCGAGGAGTTGAGTGCACCTGCACGGCCCACGGTGACGCGTTCTTGCACCTTGCCGCGAGTAACGATGACGCTCGGGCCCTGGCGGACCGGTGCTGCGGCACCGTCACCGCCGCCGCCACCACCGCCACGCTGGCGCTGCTGGGCAGGCATGGAGCTGCGCTGGAAGCGCGAGACGTCGCCGCCGGTCACATAGGTGCCCTTGGCATCGTCGGGACGCGCTACGACTTCGCGCAGCAGGCGTTCTTCTTCTTCCGGCGAAGCGTCGTCGGGGATCACGAGATCGCCCGATGCGAGGGCGCGTTCGAGTTCGTGTTCGCTATCGGCCAGCGAGCGCAATGCGAGGCTGAGCGTACCGATGGTCTGCGCAACGGCCACCTTCTCGGCGATCGTCGGCGTGACTTCGATCGTCACCGTGCGGAATGGGCGGACCTGCGTCTTGCCGTCGACGGTGACCTGCGTGGTCGCCTGGTCGGTTGCGAGGATACGAAGGTTACGAAGGATGGTTTCCGACGTTTTGAGCGGAGCGCCTTCTTCACCCTGTACGGTCTGCGTCAGAACCATGTCGACGCGGTCACCCGGGAAGACGAAGCCGGCAACGCCGCTCTTCGCATCGACGGGCACCGTGATGGCGCGCATGCCGGGCGTGAGGGCTGCGGCAAGGAAGCCGCGGTCGCCGGGGCTCACCAGCGAACCCTGGGTAACCGGCTCGCCTGCAGTGACTGCATGGCGGACAACCGTGCCGATCAGTTTGGAGACATCGGCTTCACCATCGAGGAAGTAGGCGTCCTGGACGAGCTCTTCCGGCCACAGCTGATAGCCGATGGCATCTGCGGTGATGATGGTACCGGTCGGCAGCGCACGCTGCGCGACGAGGACCTTCGGGCCCTGCGGTTCGACAACCGCTGCGGCCTGTGCCTGAGGAGCCGTGGCTCCTGCGATCATGCTGCGGGCAACAAGCGCGGTACCGATCGCAATGACCAGTGCACCTACCAGCAGAACAAGCTTCTTCCTATCCATGGCTATTCAGCCCCCTCGTTGGCCCGCGCAGAATCGGATGCGGGCAGCTATGGTTTCCATCTGTAAGTGGCGATTGGTTAAAATCGGGTTGTCAGCCCGCGGCGATTGCAGAAAATCCTGCGATAAAGCTGCCGCCGAGCATCCATAGGCCTGCGACCGAGATGGCCAGGCCATAAGGAACACGCGGCTGATGCTTGTGACGGCGGATGATTCGGATCGAGACGAGCGTCGCGATTGCAAGCAGGGCAATCGGGATCAGCGCGATGGCAATGGTGCCCGTCTCGCTGGTGCCGAGCGAACGGACGACGCTGGACGGGATCGCCAGCTTCGGCCCGCCGAGCACGGCGCTGGCGAAGTTGCCTGCGATCAGAGTGCAGGCCACCAGTATAAAGGTATCGCGCACGGGCTTGCCGCCCAGTACGTTGGAACGTGCAACGCCCCAGATGCCCATGGCCAGCGTCAATACCCAGCCGACCATTGCCATGATGAGCACCAGGCCCAGGAAATTCGTCGGTGGGAACCAGAGGGCAAGCGCGGTCAGCAATTTCACGTCGCCGCCGCCCATCTGACGAATCGCGAAAAATGCGCAGCACACGGCAAAGGTAATGGCTGCGATTCCGATCTGGATCGCGACACCCGGCCACAGCGACAGGCCACTGGCCCACCAGAACAGCGGGGCGCCCGCAGCGATGGCGATGTTCAGCTTGTTGCCGATCGTGCGGCTCTTGAGGTCGGTGAATGCAGCGACCAGCAGCGCGATTGCCAAGGCGCCGAGCAGAACGTAGGTGAAAATTTCTTGGTCCATGACCCGCTTTCCGAAATTTGCTTCGGTATCGGGCTACACAAACATGCTTACCAAATAGTAACCATGACACGCGGTGCAACGGAGGCTGCCATCACCGAAACGCTAGAAAAGCCGATCGATCGCCGGGCTATTCCTGCCAATGCGACCGAGAGTTGCTGGACTGCAGAGGACGGGCACGAACTGCGCCGGATCGACTGGCAGATGCCGTCGCAAGAAGTCCGGGGGTCGTTGCTCTTCCTTCCGGGCCGCGGTGACTTCTACGAGAAGTACCTAGAAAGCCTGGAGGAATGGCACCGTGCCGGATGGCGTGTGACCGCCGCCGACTGGCGCGGGCAGGCCGGGTCCGGGCGGCTGGGTGATGACCGGCTGACCGGCCACGTGGAAGATTTCTCCGACTGGGTCGCCGACCTCAAGCACTTCTGGGACAGCTGGACACGGGAAACCCCCGGCCCGCACGTGCTGGTCGCCCATTCGATGGGCGGTCATATCGTTGCTCGCGCCTTGGTCGACGGGGTGATCCAGCCCGATGCAGTGGTCCTTTCGGCTCCCATGCTGGGGATGGCCGGTCCGCCGCTTCCGCTCGCGGTCCTGCATTCCGTAGCGCGGGTGATGACGCGTATCGGTTCTCCCAAGCGCCCCGCCTGGAAATGGAGCGAGAAGCCGGGCGAGATGCCCGCACGGCGACGCGACCTGCTGACGCATGACGATGATCGTTATGCCGACGAATTGTGGTGGCGCGAGAACCGGCCCGAGCTTGCGATGGGGCCGGGGAGCTGGGGCTGGGTCGAACGCGCCTATGCTTCAACGCGCGAACTCGAAAAGCCGGGCGCGATGGAAAACGTGCAGGTACCGGTGCTCGTCGTGTCGACATCGATCGACAAGCTGGTCGACCACAAGGCGGCCGTGCGTGCGGCGGAACGCTTCCCGAAAGGCGAATTGCTGCAGTTCGGCCCCGAGGCCCATCACGAGATCCTGCGGGAAGTCGATGCCGTGCGCGGCAGGGCCATGGATGGCATCTCCGCATTTCTTGACAAGGTAGCTCCAGCGGCGACGTGACGGGTTTCGATTTCGCCATTGTGGGGGCCGGTATCGCCGGTGCCAGTCTTGCCGCCGAACTGGCAGAGGGCGGGGCCAGCGTCTGCGTCCTCGAAGCCGAGGATCAGCCGGGCTATCATTCGACCGGCCGTTCCGCCGCATTCTGGGAGGAATGCTATGGCGGGCCGGAGATCGTGCCGCTTACCCTCGCATCGGGGCCATATCTGCGGGAGAACGGTTTCCTCACGAGGCGCGGCGCCCTTTACATCGGCCGCGACGAGGATGCCGGTGCACTCGATGCCTTCATGACGAGGTTCGCCGATACCGGCGCGACGATCGAGCGACTGGATCGCGACCGGTTGGCCGCGCAGCTTCCGGGACTGAAAGAAGAATGGACGGGTGCCATCTGGGAGCCTGCATGTGCCGATATCGACGTGGCCGGTCTCCACGCCCACTACCTCTCGCGTGCGCGCAAGGCTGGGGTAGTCCTGAAATGCCGCTCTAGGGTGGTCTCGACACGGCGGTCCGCCGGGTGCTGGACTATCAGGACCGAGAGCGGAGATGAAACCACTGCCGAAACGCTTGTGAACGCTGCGGGCGCATGGGCAGATGGACTCGCCGACATGGCTGGCGCCAAACCGGTCGGGATAGGCCCTCTCCGCCGGACGGTGGTGCAATTGCGTACCGATCCCGCTCCCCTGTCGGACCAGCCGCTCGTCCTCGACATCTCGGGGCGCTTCTATTTCAAACCCGAAGCAGGGCGCCTCTGGCTCAGCCCCCATGACGAAGTGCCGAGCGAACCGTGCGATGCTGCGCCCGAAGAACTGGACGTCGCAACAGCTATCGACCGTCTGCAGCAGGTAATGGACTGGGAAATCGTCGGACTGGAGCGCCGGTGGGCAGGACTGCGGAGCTTCGCGCCTGATCGCCGCCCGGTCTACGGCTGGGATCCTGTAATCGCCGGGTTCGGGTGGTTTGCCGGGCAGGGGGGCTACGGCATCCAGACCTCGCCAGCGGCGGCAAGGCTGGCCGGCCAGCTCCTGTTAGGGCGTCCGCGAGACCAAATGACCGAAAAGCTCGACGCCTCACTCTATGATCCTGTGCGCTTCGCCTAGCCAAGCGCGCATCATTTGTTAATGTGAGCCGCGAATCTACCAACCCAACCGCAGACGAGAGGAATACCGATGGGTCACCATTTCGAAATCTATAAAGACAAGGCCGGCGAGTATCGCGTGCGCTTCAGCTATAATTCCGAGGTCATGTTCTCGACCCAGGGCTATGCGTCGAAGGATAGCGCGAAGAACGCCATCTCCTCGATCCAGAAGAACGGACCCGGCGCAGAGATCGTGGACAATTCGTAATTCTATGTCCCGCCAGCGGCGATCGCTTCGGCTGCGTCGCTGGCGAGGCTGTCCACCCGATCGTTTTCCGGGTGGCCTGAATGGCCTTTCACCCAGTGCCATTCCACGTTGTGACGCGCTGTAAGCTCGATCAGGTCATGCCACAGGTCGGCATTCATCACCGGCTTCTTGCTAGCATTGACCCAGCCGCGCTTCTTCCAGCCGTGTACCCACTTTGTGATCCCGTCGATCAGGTACTTGCTGTCGGTATAGATCGCGACCTCGCACGGTTCGATCAGGGCTGAAAGCCCGCGGATCGCCGCCGTCATCTCCATCCGGTTGTTGGTCGTCTTGGCCTCGGCGCCGGACATCTCCTTCTCGTGAGGTCCCATGCGCAGCAAGGCGCCCCAGCCGCCCGGCCCGGGATTGCCCTTGCATGCTCCGTCGGTGAATAGTTCGACCCGCTTCATGGCAGTCGCCCTAGCGCCTGCGCCGCCTTATTCAAACGCTTCACGGCCCGCATCGTCGTAAAATTGCCAGCGCCGGACGAACTCCATGGGGTCCTTGCGCAAGACCTGCGCGTCGGGCGGCGTGTCGAGCCAGTCCTCCGCGCGGCTGGCTATGAACCGCAGGCAAGCACCTTTGGCGAGCAGTGGGAGGGCATCGCGTTCTCGTTCTTCGAGGATACGGATCGACTCGTATCCGGCGACCAGGGCATGCCCAAGCGCGGCGTCATAAGTCGCCTCGGGGAAGCACCACGCCGCATGTGTCACGGCAAGGTCATACGCCATCGCGTCATTGCAGGCGAAATAGAAGTCGATCATTCCCGAGACCGCTTCACCGAGCATAAGGACGTTGTCGGGGAACAGGTCGGAGTGGATGATCGATACGGGCAGGCCTTGCGGCCATTGTGCCACGAGGTCACTCGCCAGCGGGAGGATATCGGGCAATTCCGGATCAATCGCTGCCAATCGTTGCGCGCCGCATCTTTGCAGGATTGCAAGCGTGTCCGCAGGCGCGAGATCATTTGTCCTTCTCCCGCCGAAATCTTGCGCTGCAAGATGGACCCGCGCTAGCGCCGCTCCGGCGGAACGGGCTTGTACGGCAGTCGGGATGCTCGGTGAAACGCCCGGCAGGAATTCGATCAGCGCGACCGCCTTGCCGTCGACATGCCGGAATGCGGCCCCTGAGCGGTCATGGATCGTCGCAGGAACTGCGCACCCTTTCGCCGCAAGGTGATCGAGCAGGCCAAGGAAAAACGGGAGCTGTGCCGTGTCGATCCGGCGCTCGTACATGGTCAGGATGAACCTGCCCTTCGTCGTCTCGACCAACCAGTTGGAGTTGGAGACACCCTCGGCGATGCCCTTGGCAGATGTGAGCTCGCCGACGTCGTATTCGCCAATCAGGCGCGCAAGTTCCTCGGCGCCGAGATGGGTGTAGACCGCCACCTAGTCGGTAAGTTGCCGAGGCAATTTGAAGACCATGTTCTCTTCCGCCGCAGCGATCGGCTCTTCCCTTACGAGGCGCCAATCCGACAGGCGGTCGACAACCTCGCGCACGAGCTTTTCCGGTGCCGAGGCACCGGCGGTGAGACCCATCGTCCCGACGCCTTCGAGCCATTCGGGTTCGATTTCGTCGGCACGCTGGATCAGCCGTGCATCGGTGCCCAGGCGTTCCGCGACTTCGACGAGGCGTAGCGAGTTGGAAGAATTCGGAGCGCCGATAACAAGGACGAGATCGCACTTGGGCGCGATGATCTTGACCGCAGCCTGCCGGTTGCTGGTGGCATAGCAGATGTCTTCTGCCTTCGGCGCGACGATCTGCGGATAGCGCGCTTCCAGCGCTTCGATGATGTCCTGTGTGTCGTCGACCGAAAGCGTCGTCTGGGTGAGATAGGACAGATCGTCGTCCTGCGAGAAAGGCAGGGTCGCGACATCTTCCACCGTTTCCACCAGGGTAATGCGCCCTTCGGAAACCTGACCCATGGTGCCGATGACTTCGGGATGCCCTTCATGGCCGATGAAGAGGATATGCTGCCCCTTCTCGATCTGGCGTTCGGCCTGGCGGTGGACCTTGCTGACCAGCGGGCAGGTCGCATCGACATAAAGCAGCTTGCGGCGCTCCGCCTCGGCAGGCACCGACTTGGGCACGCCGTGTGCGGAAAAGACCACCGGCACATCGTCGGGTACTTCGTCCAGTTCTTCGACGAAGATCGCGCCCTTCGCCTTCAGGCTGTCCACCACGTAACGGTTGTGGACGATTTCATGCCGGACATAGACGGGCGCGCCGTATTTCTCGAGCGCGCGTTCGACGATTTCGATCGCGCGATCGACGCCGGCGCAAAAACCGCGTGGGGCTGCGATCAGCAACTGCAGCGGCAGGCGCGGATCCGAGTTGGCGGGATTCTGTGTCGTGGACGGAAAGGGGGCGTTCATGCTCGCCCCTCTAGCGCTTTGCATCGCGCCAAGCTAGGGCACGCGTCGCCCCGAAGGGCAGATGAATACGAACACATGAGGAATGTCGCCGACATGACCAATCGCTTTCGCCTCCTTACTGCCCTTGGAATGGGTCTCGCACTGGCCGGTTGCAAGACCGATGGCGAGCTCGTCGTGCAGGGAAATGCGGTTGGTATTACGGCGGTGCGTACTGCCTGCCCGGCAGTCGGCATCCCCGACTATACCGGCGATGTCACGCTGTTCCGCGGTGCGACGAAGACCGTGGCAGACCTCGATGTGACCGCGGCGATGACCAACCTCACCTCGACCTGCAACGAGGAAGGCGAGCGCGTTTATTCCGAAGCCAGCTTCGACGTGGTTGCACGCCGCACCGATGTCCGCGGCTCCCGCACGGTGCAGCTCCCCTACTTCACCACCGTTCTTCGTGGCGGTAGCGCAGTCGTTACCAAGCGCCTCGGCACGGTCACCCTGACTTTCGCCGATGGCCAGGAGCGCGCGCAGGCGAGCGGCAAGGCCGGAGCCTTCGTCAATCGCGCAGAAGCGACGCTTCCCGCCGATGTGGTCGAACGTATCACCCGCAAGCGTAAACCCGGGGATCCCGACGCAGCACTCGATCCGCTGGCCGATCCTGAAGTCCGCGCCGCCGTGCAGCGTGCGACCTTCGAACTGCTCGTCGGCTTCCAGCTGACCGAGGACCAGCTACGCTACAACGCGACCCGCTAATCGCGCACCGGATGCTCTGAGATCTTGCGATTTTGCGCCAATCGTCTAGGCGCGCGGGCATGTCCGACATCCAGACTCTCCACGCCGGTTTTGCGGCGAAAATCGACGCCGTTCTCAATGCCCTCGAGATGGAAGGCCACCTTCCGCCCGAGGCGAATCGTTCGGGCGTGACAGTTGAGCCGCCGCGCGATCCCTCGCATGGCGACCTTGCGACCAATGCCGCGATGGTTCTCGCCAAGCAGGCGAAGACCAATCCGCGCAGCCTCGCCGAACTGATCATCGAGCACCTGAAGCGCGAGCCCGATATCACCGAGGCGAGTATTGCAGGCCCCGGCTTCATCAACCTGCGCCTGTCCGAAATGGCATGGCTGCGCGAGGTGAAGGCCATCGCCGCGCTGGGTGACGATTACGGTCGTTCAGAACTCGGCGGCGGGCAAACGGTCAATATCGAATATGTCTCGGCCAATCCGACCGGCCCCATGCACATGGGCCACTGCCGCGGCGCGGTTGTCGGCGATGCGCTCGCTGGCCTGCTGGAGTTTTCGGGCCACAAGGTCATCCGCGAATATTACGTAAACGATGCAGGTGGTCAGGTAGACGTTCTCGCCCGTTCGGCACACCTGCGCTACCGCGAGGCGCTCGGCGAAGAGATCGAAATCCCTGAAGGCCTCTATCCGGGCGACTACCTGAAGCCGGTGGGCGAACGCCTCGCGCAGGAATTCGGCCCGGCCTACAAGGACGCGCCCGAGAGCGAATGGCTGGAGCTTTTCCGCGAACGTTCGGTCGCTGCGATGATGGACATGCTTCGCGAAGACCTTTCGCTGCTCGGCATCCATCACGACCTGTTTTCCTCCGAAGCCAAGTTGCAGGCTGCGGGCAAGCCCGAAGAGGCCGAAGCCTGGCTGCGCGAACACGGCTTCGTCTATGACGGCGTGCTCGAAGCACCCAAGGGCAAGGCACCGCCCGAAGACTGGGAGCCGGTCGAACTGCCGCTGTTCCGCTCGACCGAGTTCGGCGACGACCAGGACCGCCCGATCAAGAAATCGAACGGCGCGTGGACCTATTTCGGGGCCGATCTCGCCTATCACTTCCAGAAGGCCGAGAACGCCGATGCGCTCATCGACATCTGGGGCGCGGACCATGCGGGTACGGTCAAGCGCATCAAGGCCGCCGTCGCCGCGCTGACCAAGGGCGCAGGGCGCGATGTTCCGTTCGACGTGAAGCTCGTGCAGATGGTAAACCTGATGCGCGACGGCGAGCCGGTGAAGATGTCGAAGCGTGCGGGCACTTTTGTCACGCTCGCCGACGTGGTGGAGGAAGTGGGCAAGGACGTCGTCCGCTTCACCATGCTGACCCGCAAGCCCGAAGCACAGATGGAATTCGACTTCGCCAAGGTGGTCGAAGCCTCGAAGGACAATCCGGTTTTCTATCTGCAGTATGCCCACGCGCGCATTCGTTCGACGCTGCGCAAGGCGGGCGTCGAACCGAGCGATGCGAACCTCGATCGCCTGGGTGCGGACGAATTCGCGCTCGTGCGCGAAGCGGCGCAATTCCCGCGTGTGGTCGAAGCCGCCGCAAAGGCGCGCGAACCGCACCGTATCGCCTTTTTCCTCGGCGATCTCGCCGCCGCCTTCCACAGCTTCTGGAATGCGGGTAATGATGATCCGGCAAAGCGGATTATCCAGGATGGCGACGCCGAACTTACCGCTGCACGGCTGTTCGTCGCGGCACAGGTCGGCCAGGTGATCCGCAACGGTCTCGGCATATTGGGTGTCGAGGCGGTCGAGGAGATGTAACGCATGGCGCATTCGCCCTACGAGACGAGCGACAATTGGGACGAGGCCGAGGATCTCGAGCTGATCGAGTCCGAAGATCGCCTGCCCTGGCTCGAGGCGGATGAAGAGGACGAGGAGAGCGGCGGTTTCGCCACCTCGCGCCTGCTCATGCTCGGCGCGCTGTCGTTGCTGCTGGTGGGCGCGCTGGTCGCTGGTGCCTGGTTCCTGCTGGGATCGAACAGTGACGAGCCGATTGCCGATGGCAGCCTGATCGAGGCGCCCGACGAACCTTACAAGACCAAGCCGGAGGATGCGGGCGGCAAGACCTTCCCCGGCACGGGCGACACAAGCTATGCCGTTGGCGAGGGACAGACGCGCGAAGGCAAGCTGGCCGACACGCCTCCCGCACCCGAACCGCAGCCCGACGCCGAAGTGGCAGGTCCCTCGCTCGCGAGCACGCTCGATGAAGGTCCGCGCCCCGCCGGGCCGACCGGCGTCGCAGTGCAGGTTGGCGCATTTCCCACGCGGACTGCGGCCAACGAGGCCTGGGGCCGGCTGATGCGCCAGACCGAGGCGCTAAATGGCGTGCGTCATCGCGTCGTCGAGGCTCAGGTCGATATCGGCACCGTATATCGACTGCAGGCGATGCCCGGCGATCGCACGGCGGCAATGGCGCTGTGCGACCGGCTCAGGAGCGATGGATTGGCCTGTTTCGTCAAATAACGGCGCCTGAAGGACTCGGACTGCCTTAATTTCCACACCTGCCGACTCCGCCGAGCTTGGCATTGCGCGCGAAAAGCAGCAGTTTCCCCTCCATGACACCCGCCATTTTCGGCATTTCCGGCCATGCACTCACGGCCGACGAACGCGCCTTCTTCAAGGAGGCGGATCCCGCGGGCTACATCCTGTTCGGACGCAATTGCGAAACGCGCGACCAAATGCGCGCGCTGACCGATGACTTGCGCTCGATCCACGGGCGCGATCGCCTGATCGTCTCGATCGACCAGGAAGGCGGCCGGGTGTCGCGGATGAAGCCGCCCGAATGGCCCAGATATCCGGCTGGCGAAGCCTTCGCCAAGCTCTACGAAATCGCTCCTGCCTCTGCGATCGAGGCAGCGCGGGTCAATGCAGAGGCGATGGCCCATGAACTCGCGCTCGTCGGAATAAGCGTCGATTACCACGCGCCGTTCGACGTCAGGCGGCCCGAGACCGACGACGTGATCGGTGACCGCGCGCTCGGCAGCGAGCCGATGCAGGTGGCAGCGCTTGGCCGCGCGGTGCTCGACGGCATGGCGCGCAGCGGCGTGGTCGGCTGTCTCAAGCACATGCCGGGCCATGGCCGGGCCACGGTCGACAGCCACAAGGAATTGCCGCGCGTAAGCGCGAGCGAGGCGGAACTCGAGGTCGATATCGAACCCTTCCGCACACTATCCTCGCACCCGCTCGGCATGAGCGCGCACCTCGTTTTCGATGCGTGGGATGCAGACAATCCGGCGACGCTTTCCAAGACCGTCATCGAGGATGTCATTCGCGGCAAGATCGGCTTCGACGGCCTGCTGTTGACCGACGATATCGACATGCAGGCACTCGACGGCACAATCCCCGATCGCGGCGCGAAAGCGCTCGAGGCGGGTTGCGACATTATCCTGAACTGCTGGGCGAAAATGGACGACCAGCAGGAAATCGCGAACCGCTTCCCGACGATGTCCGAGGCGACGGCCGCGCGGCTCGAGCGAGTGCATGCGGCCATGGGTGACATTGCACAGGATTGCGATCCGGCTGAGCTTCTCGCCAAGCGCGACGCGCTGCTTGCGATTGCGGAGGAGGCGGCATGACCGAAGGAATGCTGTTTGCCGACACGCCCCAGCAGGAAGGCGAGGACTGGGACGGCATCGCCGCCGAAGCGACGGTGGACAAGGACTCCCTCTATCTCGAACTCGACGGCTGGGAAGGGCCGCTTGACCTCCTGCTCGACCTTGCGCGGCGCCAGAAGGTCGATCTGCGCGAGATTTCGATCCTCGCGCTGGTCGAACAATATCTCCAATATATCGAGCAGGCCGAAGCGCTGAAGCTCGAACTGGCCGCCGACTACCTCGTGATGGCGGCGTGGCTTGCCTATCTGAAGTCGGCCATGCTCCTGCCCAAGGAAGAGCAGGAAGATCCCAGCCCCGAAGAGCTCGCGCTCAAGCTGCAATTGCGCCTCCAGCGCCTCGGCGCGATGCGCGAGGCTGCCGGCCGCCTGATGGGCGGGGACCGGATCGGGCGCGATGTGTTCCTGCGCGGGTCGCCCGAAGGTCTCGCCATCGTCCGCAAAACGCAGTGGGAATGCGACCAGTTCGCCTTGATCGAGGCATATGGCCGCGTAAAGGCGCGCACTGCTCCGGCGGTTCACATGGTTCGCGAACGACCGGTGATGACGCTCGAATCGGCGCTCGACCGCGTATCGAACATGCTCGGCGTGACGCTCGAGTGGATGGAGCTGCGCGATTTCCTCCCTCCGCATGCTGAACCGCGCCTGCGTCGCTCGGCGCTGGCCTCCAGTTTCGTCGCTGCGCTCGAGCTGGCGCGCATGGGCAAGGCCGAGATCGCGCAGGAAGAGGTCTTCGGACCGATGCGCCTGAGGCGGGTGGCGTGACCGAGCTGGAGCGTGCCGTTGAAGCTGCGCTGTTCGCATCGGAAGAACCGATGAGCGTAGACGCGCTGGCGGGATTTCTCGGTGACGCGGAGAAAGCGGAAGTGCGCGAGGCGCTGAAGACGCTCGCCGAAACCTATGAAAAGCGCGGCGTCCATCTCGTTGAACGGGGCAAGCGCTGGCATTTCGAGACCGCTCCCGATCTTGCGCACCTGTTGCGCAAAGAACGCGAACAGGTCCGCCGCCTGAGCCGTGCGGCCACCGAAGTCCTTGCGATCATCGCCTATCACGAGCCGGTCAGCCGCGCGGAGATCGAATCGATCCGCGGCGTGCAGACCAGCGGCGGGACGCTCGACGTGCTCATGGAAGCGGGCTGGGTGAAGATCGCCGGACGACGCGAGGTGCCGGGGCGCCCGACCATCTATGCGACCACGCCGGAATTCCTCGACCACTTCGGCCTCACCAGCCGCCGCGACCTGCCGGGAATCGCGGAATTGCGCGCCACCGGCCTGCTCGACCCTGTTGAAGACGCCTATGAGGACCTGATGGATACGGGCGATCCGGAGGAGGCTTCGCAGGACGAAGAAGGGGCAGATAACCCTTCCGATGCAGCTTGACTGGCTTTCGCACAGCCGCATCCCTATATTGTGTCTAACAGCTCACGCTTAGAAGGTATTCAAAATGTCGCTCGGCCCCTGGCAGCTCATCATTATCGCCCTTGTGATCCTCGTCCTGTTCGGGCGTGGGCGTATTTCCGAAATGATGGGTGATTTCGGCAAGGGAATCAAAAGCTTCAAGAAGGGCATGAACGAGGAAGATTCCGAGCCCGCGAAGCAGATTTCCCATGAAGCGAAGCATGCTGGCGAAGGCCTGAAGGACGATCAGGTCAAGACCACGTCCGACCCGAAGTAACCCTTACAGAGAGCCGCTGATCCATGTTCGACATCGGCGCGGCCGAATTGCTGGTGATCGTCGTTGTGGCGATCCTCGTGATCGGTCCCAAGGACATGCCGAAAGCCATGCGTACCGCCGGTCGCTGGATCGGCAAGTTGCGCCGGATGTCCTCGCATTTCCGTTCCGGCCTCGATGAAATGGTCCGCCAGGCCGAAATCGAGGAAATGGAGGAGAAGTGGTCGCAGAAGAACAAGGAAATCATGGCGAAGTACCCGACCGGCAACGAACCGGACGGGGGCGCGCCGGAAAATCTCCTGCCGCCCGAGATGGAGCCGCTGGCATCTGCCGGTGAGACCGCCGATCTCGATGCTGCCGCGGAAGCCGCAATAAAGCGTGCCGCGCCGAAAAAGGCGGCCGAGCACGGCGGAGAGAAGTCCGCTGAAGAGCCGGGCCTGCCCTTCGGCAAGCCGGAAAAGGACGGCTGACATGGCGTTCGAGGTCAAGGATATCGACGAGACGCAGGCACCGCTGATCGATCACCTGATCGAATTGCGTTCGCGCCTGGTCCGCTGCGTCGCAGCGCTGGTGCTGGCGTTCCTCGGCTGCCTCTATTTTGCCGACAGGATCCTGGGTTTCCTGATCCAGCCGCTGAAAGGCGCTTTTGCCAATGGCGAGGGGCAGCTGATCTTCACCAAGCTTTACGAAGTATTCTTCGTCGAGCTCAAGGTCGCGCTGTTTGCGGGCTTCTGCATCTCGTTTCCGTATATCGCAAACCAACTCTGGGCCTTCGTGGCTCCGGGCCTTTATGCGAAGGAAAAGAAGGCGTTCCTGCCCTTCCTTTTCGCCACGCCCTTCCTGTTCCTAGCCGGTGCGAGCCTCGCCTATTACATCGTCATGCCGACAGCTTTCGAGTGGTTCCTCGGCTTCGAAGGCTCGGCAGGCGGGCTCGAGATTCAGGCTCTGCCGACCGCTAACGAGTATCTCGGCCTCGTCATGCAGTTCATCCTCGCTTTCGGAATGAGCTTCCTGCTGCCGGTACTGCTTCTCCTGCTGCACCGCGCCGGGATCGTGACGCGCGACCAGCTGGTCGGCGCGCGCCGCTACGTGATCGTGCTCGTCGTGGCGCTGGCGGCGATCATCACGCCGCCGGACCCCGGATCGCAGCTCCTGCTGGCCGTGCCCCTGCTGCTCTTGTTCGAAGGCTCGCTGGTGCTCATGCGCATCTTCGACAAGCGCAGCGCCAAGGAAGCAGCAGCCGAGAAAGATGAGCCCGAAGCCGATCAGTCGGCGTCGTAGACTTTCTGTCCGCCCACCCAGGTTTCCAGTACCTTTGTCCCGCGAATTTCGTCGGGCGTCGCCAGTAGCGGATCGACATCGACGAGGACGAAGTCGGCCCGCTCGCCGGGCAGCAGCCTGCCGAAGCGGCCCTCTGCGAAGCCTGCATAGGCGGCATCGGCGGTAAAGCCCGAAAGCGCCTGCTCGCGATTGACGCGTTCGGTCGCACGCCAGCCGCCAAAGGGTTCGCCCTTTGCATTGCTGCGGGTGATCGCTGCCGCGAAACCGGCAAAGGGATCGGGCGATTCCACCGGCGTGTCCGAGCCGAATGCGAGACGTCCGCCCGTGTCGAGGATCGTGTTCCACGCATAGGCGCCTTCCAGACGGTCTTCGCCCAGCCGTGCCTCGGCCATGAACATGTCGCTGGTCTGGTGGACGGGCTGCATGCTCGAGATGATGCCGTGCTCTGCCAGTTTGGGTAGATCTTCAGGATCGACGATCTGGACATGCTCGATGCGCCAGCGGCGGTCACCGTCGAAGCTTTCGGCGATTTCGCCGATCGCATTAAGCGCCTCTGCATTTGCCGCGGTGCCGATCGCGTGGACAGCGGGCTGGAAGCCGCCCTGTGCAGCGCGAACGAGCACGTTGCGTAGCTGTGCCGGCGCCATGAGGGGGAGGCCCGTGTTGTGCGGATCGTCCGAATAGGGCTGCTTGAGCCAGGCGCCCCGGCTGCCCAAAGCGCCGTCGAGATAGAGCTTCACCCCGTTCATCCGCAGCTTGTCGTCATAGAGCCACAGCGAGGGGCGCGCGCCCGAGATCAGTGTCATCTGGTCGGGGCCGGCGGCGTAGGACATGATCCGCAGTGTGAGCGAGCCATTGTCTCCAGCCCTGCGGAATGCCTGCCAGTCCTCGATAGTCGTGCCCATGTCGGCGACGGCGGTGATGCCGAAGCTGTGCAGGACCTTTTGCGCTTCGATGAAGGCGAGGTCGCGTTCGATCGGGCGCGGGGCAGGGACGGCCGCATTCATCAGCTGCTCTGCCGCGTCGACGAAAATGCCCGAGGGGGTCTTGCCATCGGCCAGCTTCTCGATCCGCCCGCCGCTCGGCGACTTCGTATCGGCAGTGATACCTGCGGCGCTCATGGCGAGGCTGTTGGCCCAGCCTGCATGGCCATCGACCCGGGCAAGATAGACCGGGCGGTCGGACACTGCGCTGTCGAGTTCTTCGGCAGTCGGGAAACGGCCGAGGCCCCATTTCTCCTGGTTCCAGCCGCGTCCCAAGATCCACGGACGGGCTTCGTTCTCGGCAGCGAAAGTGCGGATCTTGTCGAGTGCTTCCTCGAGCGAATTGGTGTCCGACAAATCGAGCGTCAGCGCTCCGAAGCCGACGCCCATGACATGGGCATGCGCATCGATGATCCCGGGGATCATGACGCGCCCCTCGCCGTCCTCGCGGTAATCGGTAGAGGGCCGTTCCTGACCGCGCTCGATGACTTGCGCGATCTTGCCGTCGTCGTCGATCACCAGCGCTTCGAAGCGCTTGACCTTGCCGTCTGCATCCACGGTGATGCCGGTGACATTGTCGATGAGGACATCGGCATGGGCAGGCATGGCAATCGCGCTTGCAAGAAGTGCGGCGGTAAACTTGAGCTTCATCTGGTGACCCCTGACTATCGGTTGCCGCAAGCGATAAGGCATAGCTTGGGCTGAGCAAACCCTTTCGGCGATTGCGAAGCAGCCGCGTGCGGCCTAGGGCCGGGAACATGACCGAAGCAGCATCCCTTCGCGCGCAGCAGAGCGCGACCGACCTTTTGACACTCGACGATGTGCGCGCGGCTGCGCGGCGCATTGAAGGCGCAGTGGTCAAGACGCCGATGATGCACTCGATTACGCTTTCGGAAATTACCGGCGCCGATATCTGGCTCAAGTTCGAGAACCTGCAGTTCACCGCCGCCTACAAAGAACGCGGCGCGCTCAATGCCTTGCTCCAGCTGACCGACGAGCAGCGCAACAAGGGCGTTATCGCCGCATCGGCCGGCAACCATTCGCAGGGCCTGTCGTACCATGGCCGCCGCCTTGGCGTTCCGGTCACCATCGTCATGCCATCGACCACGCCGAGCGTGAAGGTCATGCAGACCGAGAGCGTCGGCGGCAATGTCGTGCTTCACGGCGAGACCTTCGACGAAGCATATGCCTATGCCCGCGAACTGGAGGCCGAACGTGGCCTCACCTTTGTACACCCCTTCGACGATCCGCAGGTTGCCGCGGGGCAGGGCACGGTCGCGCTCGAAATGCTCGAGCAGAAGGACGATTTCGATTGCCTCGTCGTGCCAATCGGCGGCGGCGGGTTGATGAGCGGGATGGCGACCGTGGCCAAGGCGCTCAAGCCCGACATCGAGATGGTCGGCGTACAGGCTGCTCTTTATCCCTCGATGTATTCGGCCGTGACCGGCGAGGACCTGCCCTGCGGCGGGGATTCGCTGGCAGAAGGCATCGCGGTGAAGGAGCCGGGCGCTTTTACCCGGCAGATCATCGGCGAGCTTGTCGATGAAATCCTGCTGGTAGAAGAACCCAAGCTGGAGCGTGCGGTTTCGCTGCTGCTGCAGATCGAGAAGACCGTGGTCGAGGGCGCAGGTGCCGCCGGCCTTGCCGCGGTGCTTTCCTATCCCGAAAAGTTCGCGGGCAAGACCGTGGGGCTCGTGCTGTGCGGCGGGAACATCGATACGCGCCTCTTGGCAAACGTCCTCGTGCGCGACCTCGCCCGTTCGGGCCGCCTTGCGCGGCTGCGCATCACCCTGCAGGACCGCCCCGGCGCGCTCTACAAGGTCATGCGCGAGTTCAACGAGCACAATGTCAACATTATCGAAATCTATCATCAGCGCATCTTCACCACGCTTCCGGCGAAGGGCCTGATCACCGAAATCGAGTGCGAAGCACGCGACGGCGCGCAGATCGACAGGCTGGTCAAAGCGATGGAAGCCAAGGGCTACAGCGTGGAGCTGGCCGAGCTCGCCTGAGAAATCTTAACCGCTAACCCCCTGCAAAACGGGCGACTCGTCAGGGTCGCCCGTTTTTCGTGGTTAATGGTCTTTAAACGCAGGCACAGGTCATGCATAAAGGAGTTGTTAACGAATTGAAGTTCGTAGCAACGAGAGGACCCGCCAGCCGTGACGGCACCCATTCGCTTCCCCCGGTTTTTCGTGACCAGCCCTGCGCCGTGTCCATACTTGCCGGGCCGCAGCGAGCGGAAGGTCTTCACAGAGCTGCGTGGTGAGAGTGCCGACGAGCTGAACGAGGCGCTTGGCCGGATCGGCTTCCGCCGTAGCCAGACCGTCGCCTATCGCCCGTCCTGCCTCGATTGCCAGGCTTGCGTTTCGGTTCGCGTGGTGGCCGGCGAATTCAAGCCCTCTTCCAGCCAGAAGCGTACGATGAAGTCGAACAGCGATCTCGTCGTGTCCGAATGCCGCCCTTGGGCGACTGAGGAACAGTATGAGTTGCTTCGTCGTTATCTTGCGGCACGTCATCCCGGTGGCGGCATGGCGGAGATGGACGAATCCGATTTCGCGGATATGGTGGAACATACTCCGGTATCCAGCTATGTCGTTGAATATCGGGAGCCGGGAGCAGGGTCCGAGCCGGGTCGACTGGTCGGAGCATGCCTCACGGACGTACAGGGTGACGGGCTGTCGATGATCTACAGCTTCTTCGACCCTGATATTGAGGATCGCGCCGGGCTTGGGAATTTCATTATCCTCGACCACATCCGCCGTGCTGCGGAGAATGGGCTGCCTTACGTCTACCTCGGCTATTGGGTCGAAGGGTCGGACCGCATGCAGTACAAGGTCCGCTATCGTCCGATCGAGCGGCTCACCCGCGGCGGGTGGGAGCGTATGCCCGAAGACGAGCAGAAGCGCCTTATCGGCACTGCGACCGGAAAGCGCCGAGATGCCGAAGGGACTGCCCTTCCGGCGAAAGATGGCAACCAGCTGGAATACAAACTCGCCGACTGATCGCTTCAGATATTCGCTGACTTCGATCTTCGCCACGCTGTCGCTGGCAGGGGTGCCTGCTGTCGCGCAGGATCGCGATGCGCCGGAAGCGCTCGAAGACCTCATTCCCGATAGCGCAGTAGACAATGCCGAGGACTGGGCTTCGCAAGGCACCGACGCGCAGGATGCTGCGACCCAAGACGCTGTCCCCGCACCCGACACGCCGATCGAGAACCCGCAGGGGTTCACCTTGCCATGGCCCGAAGACATCGAGATTGACGGAGTTGAGCCGCTCGAGCCTGAAGAGGAGGTCGAATTCGTCGACCTTGATCTAGGCCGAGCACAGGTGGACATCGCGCAAGCCGAGACCGAACAGCTCGCGGAAAATCTGGTACTGGGCTTTCCGCAGAGCGAACCGCCGTTCTCCGAACGCGGCGATTTCGTCGAGCGGTTCTCTGCGCTTTCGACCATCGAGGAGCTCGGGAACGAGGATGCAAGTGTCGCGCAACTCGCCGCGCGGGCACGCGAAGACGAGGAACTGCTCGGCGATCTCCTGCGCGTCTACGGTTATTACGACGGGCAGGTCATCCGCTCGATCGGTGCGCTCCAGCCGGGAGAGGACGTCGCCACCGAGACCCCGACGGTGCGCTTCGATGTCATTCCCGGCAATCGCTATCGTTTCGGCAATATCGATCTCGGCAACCTCGAGGCTGCACCTGATTACGAGGAATTGCGCGCGTCTTTCGGCATCACCTCGGGCGATTACCTGCAAAGCGATACGATCGTGCAGGAGCAGTTCTCGCTCGATCGCAAGCTGGGCGAGACCGGCTATGCCTTCGCCGAGATCGACGAGCCCCAGCTCCTGATCGATCACGAGCGCGAGGAAGGCGATCTCACGCTCGAAGTCGAACCTGGCGGCAAGTATGTGTTCGGCGGCGTGGTCAGCAGCGATCCCAAGTTCCTCTCTGGCCGGCACCTCGGCTCCATCGCGCGGTTCGAGGAAGGCGACGTCTACCAGCGCAGTCTTTCGCTGGACCTGCGCCGCGCCGTGACCGCTACCGGCCTCGTCTCCTCGGTCAGCGTGACCCCGCGGGAGGTCACACCGCCGCAAGGCGATGAGCCGGGCGTGGTCGAGATGGACGTCGATCTGGAACGGGCGAAGCTGCGCACAATCGCCGGAGCGATCGGTTACGGCTCGGAAGAAGGCTTTCGCATCCAGGCGAGCTGGGAGCACCGCAACCTGTTCCCGCCCGAAGGTTCGCTGAGGCTGCGAGGAATTCTCGGTACTCAGGAGCAGCTTGGCGGGGTCACGTTCCGCAAGAACAATTTCGGCGGTCGTGACAAGGTTCTTACGATCGATGCCTACGCGTCGGCGCAGGATACGGTCGCATATGATGCCAATACCGTCGCCTTGACCGGGACTTACGAGCGGCTTTCGACGCTCCTGTTCCAGAAACCGTTCAGCTGGTCCGTGGGCGCTACGATCCTCGCCTCGGACGAACGGAACCGAGTGATCGGAGGCGTGCCGCGACCTCGCCAGACCTATCTTGTCGCCGCGCTCTCGGGCCGCGCACAGATCGATACGACCGACTCGCTTCTCGATCCCACGCAGGGGTTCAGGGTAGCGGGCTTTGTCTCCCCCACGACCTCGCGCACCGCTGGCGAGCAGTACTACTATCTCGCGAACCAGACCGACGCCTCCTATTACCAGTCGGTCGGATCGAATGTCGTGGCGGCAGGCCGCGTTCGCTATTCGAGCATCGTCGGCGCACCGATTTTCGCCATCCCGCCGTCGCGCAGGCTTTATGCAGGCGGCGGCGGTTCGGTCCGCGGCTACGGCTATCAGGCGATCGGTCCCAAGAACGATTTCGGCGAAGCCACAGGTGGACGCAGCCTCGTGGAAGCTTCGGTGGAAGCGCGCATCGGTACGGGCTTCTTCGACGGCGCGGTCTCCGTGGTCCCGTTCTTCGATCTTGGCGCAGTGTCGATCGAGGAAACACCCGATTTCCGGTTCGTGAAATACGGCGCCGGCGTGGGCCTGCGCTATGACACAGGCTTCGGCCCCTTGCGCCTCGACGTCGGATTCCCGATCAATCCCGATCCAGACGACGCGCCGGTGGCGGTCTATGTCTCGCTGGGCCAGGCGTTCTGATGGCCGAAACGGACGAAACAGAGGTGCAGCCGCGCCGTGGCCGCAAGCGCCGGGTGGGTAAGTGGGCGCTCGGTATTGTCGGCGCGCTGCTGCTCCTGATTATCGGTGCGCTCGCGCTGCTGAACACGCCTATCGGCGAGCGTTTCCTCGCCGATCGCATCGCCCGCGAGACCTTTCCCAACGGGCTCAACATCCGCATCGGGCGGATCGAGGGCAATATCTATGGCGAGGCCGTACTTCACGATGTCGCCCTATCCGATCCCGAGGGCGTTTTCCTGACGATCCCGCGCGCCGAAGTGGACTGGAACCCGCGCGCATGGCTCTACAATCGCCTCGATATCGACAGTTTCGTAGCGCGCCGCGCGACGCTCGCGCGAATTCCGGAGTTCCTGCCGAGCGAGGAAGAGGGCCCGATCCTTCCCGGCTTCGACATCTCGCTGGACCGGCTCGAAATCGACGCTCTGACGCTTGCTCCGGCAATCACCGGCGGAGAGGCCGAAAAGGTCGATCTGCTCGCCGAAGTGCAGGTCGAGGACCGGCGCCTTTTTGTCGACGGGAATGCCACGCTGGGCGCAAACGACAGTCTTGCAATCCTTCTCGATGCGGAACCGGATGGTGATCGCTTCGATCTTTCCGCGCGTGTGCGTGCCGCCGACGACGGGGTACTGTTCGGAATGCTGGGGCTGCCGCGCGGTTACCGGGCAGACCTGATCGGCGAGGGCACGTGGTCGCAGTGGCGCGGCGGCTTGCTCGTCCGGGCAGGCGACGAACGGATCGCCGCGCTTCGTATTACCAACCAGGGCGGCACATTTGGCGCGCTCGGGAAGGTAGACCCGAGCGATTTCCTCGAGGGAGCAGCTGCCAATGCCCTTGGCGAGGATGTCGCGATTTCCTCGCGCGTGACAATCGAAAACCGAGCGTTCGACGGACGAACGATCCTTATCGGAAGCGGCATCAGCCTCGAAGCCGATGGGCTCGTCGATCTTGCCGAAAACCGGGTCGACGACCTCGAAGTCGAGGCTCGTCTGAGCGATCCGGCGATATTCGGCGAGGACCTGCGGCTCGAAAACGCGCGCCTCGAGGCTACGCTCGACGGTCAGTTTAGCGATCTTGCGATTATGCACGACTTGCGCGTGGGACGGCTTCAGGCCGGGACAGCTGAACTGGAAAACCTTCGCCAGCGCGGGACGCTTTCCTACGATGGCTCGACATGGCGCTTGCCTCTCGCGCTTTCGGTATCGCGCGTTCGGACCGGTAACGCGCTCGTCGACGCGCGCCTGGTCAATGGCGATGGACGCGGGCGGCTGATGCTCTCCGGAAACCAGCTGACCGGCGATGACATTCGCCTCTCCTTCCGCGGCCTCGCAGCCAACCTCGCCCTGCGCGGAAATCTCGATGCGGGGCGCTACCAGTTGCGCGGACCGGTTCGCGCCAACGGCATCGCCCTCGACAATGTGGGTGTTGCGGGCGGCACGGCGCTGGTCGATCTGGACGTCCTGCCTTCAGGCTGGCGAATTGGCGCGCAGCTCGATGCGCGCGTCTCGCCTGTCAGCAACGACACGCTGGCTAATCTCGCCGGTCCCGCGATACGCGTGCGCGGCGGGATCGCAACCAGCAACGGGGCGGCGATCGACTTCGACGAAATGAGGGTGTCCTCGGAAAAGCTGACAATGGCCCTGGATGGGGCAATTGCAGACAGTACCACGACGCTGGCTGGGCAGGGCTCTCACACGGAATATGGCGACTTCACTGTCGAAGGCCAGATCGAGGACGGCGCACCCACTGCGGAACTGGTATTTGCGCAGCCTGTCACCGGGCTTGAAAACGTTCGGGTCGCGATTGCGCCGAGCGAAGAAGGTTTCTCCATCGATACCGCTGGCGAATCCGTTCTTGGCCCGTTTGACGGCGTCCTCGCGCTGTTCGCGCTCGAAGGCGGACCCACGCGCATCGATATCGAGCGTCTCGAAGTTTCCAATACAGACATTTCCGGCAACCTGACATTGGTTGACGGTGGCGCACGCGGCAATCTCGCGCTTGCAGGCGGAGGGCTGAATGGCACCATCGCTCTCTCGCCCAGGCAGGGCAGGCAGAGTATCGGCCTCGACCTGTCTGCCCGCAATGCGAGTTTCGGTGGCGATACACCGCTGACGATCGGCCGTGCGCAGATCGATGCCGAAGGGCTCATCGGCGATGGTTCGACGAGCTTCTCGGGCACGGCCAGCGCGCAGGGCATCCAGTACGGCACGGTGTTCATCGGCCGACTTGCGGCAAGGGGTGAGGTCGAAAACGGCGTCGGAAGTGTCGATGCGAGTATCGCCGGACGGCGCGGCAACCGCTTCGCGCTGGACCTGAATGCGCGTTTCCGGCCCGAGCGGATCGCGGTGGCAGCGCAGGGCCAGTTCTCCGGTCGCCAGATATCCATGCCGCGGCGTGCCGTCCTCACCGCGCTCGACGGCGGCGGGTGGAGGTTGGCTCCCACCCAGCTCAACTATGGCGATGGCGCAGCAATTGCGTCGGGCATGTATGCCCCCGATGCGGCTGCGCTCGAACTCAAGCTTGCCAGCATGCCGCTCTCGCTGGTCGATGTAGCGGTAGAAGACCTCGGCCTCGGCGGCACCATGTCGGGCGTAGTCGCCTTTCGTAGCCCGCGCGGCGGACTGCCGACCGGCAGCGCGCGTGTGAAGGTGGAGGACCTCACGCGTTCCGGGCTGGTTCTCTCCTCCAAACCGGTCGACCTATCGCTGCTGGCCGAGCTGACCCAAACGAGCCTGGAAGCCCGCGCGGTACTCGCGAACGAGGATATCAGGCGCGGGCGGGTGCAAGCTGTCATCACCGGCCTGCCTGCCTCGGGCGATCTCACCCAACGGCTCCGCGCAGGTCGCCTCGACGGGCAGCTACGCTATCAGGGCGCGGCCGAGAGCCTGTGGCGTCTTGCAGCAATCGAGGCATTCGATTTGACCGGACAAGTCGCCGTGGCCGCCAATGCCAGCGGCACACTCGCTTCGCCGCAGGTGCGCGGGACCGTCGCCAGCGATGACCTGCGCGTGCGCAGCTCGCTATCGGGCACCGACATTCAGGGCGTCAGCGTACGCGGCAAGTTCGCAGGTTCGCGGCTCCAGCTCACGCGCTTCGCTGGCAGGACTGAGAATGGCGGTACGGTTACCGGCAGCGGGATCGTCGACCTAGAAGGTCTTGGCGAACGGGTGCAGGGCAGACTGGTCGAAATTCGCGGACCGACGCTCGACCTCAGGGCCAGCGTAAAGAATGCACAGCTCCTCGAAGCCAATGGCCTCAGCGCAACCATAAGCGGCCCCTTGCGGATCGTCTCGAATGGGCTTGGTGGAACGATTGCCGGCCGCGTGCGGATCGACCGTGCGAGCTGGTCGCTCGGCTCTGCCGCGGAAGACATGCGCTTGCCCGTCATCGCCACGCGCGAGGTCAATGCGCCGGCAGACCGTGCAGCCCGCGTGGCACCCGGCAGGCCATGGCGCTACCTCATCGATGCCAAGGGCCGCAGCCGGATCGACGTCGATGGTATGGGCCTCGACAGCGAATGGGGTGCTGACATCATCCTGCGCGGGACAACCGACGATCCGCGCATCGGCGGCAGCGCGGAAGTTGTCCGCGGCGACTATACTTTTGCAGGCACGCGGTTCGAGCTGACCCGCGGCGAGATCGATTTCGACGCAAACGTCCCGATCGATCCGCGCCTCGATATCCGCGCGGAGACCGAGCGCGATGGGGTGGACGTGATCGTCACCGTGACGGGCAGTGCGCAACAGCCTGAAGTGACCTTCAGTTCCGATCCGGCCCTGCCGGAGGAGGAAATCCTCGCGCGGCTCCTGTTCGGCGGATCGATCACTACGCTTTCGGCAACCGATGCGCTCCAGCTCGGCGCGGCGCTGGCAAGCCTTCGTGGCGGTGGCGGCATGGACCCGATCAACCAGCTGCGCAGCGCGATAGGTCTCGACCGGCTGCGCATCGTTTCGGCCGATCCGGCGCTTGAACGCGGGACGGGCGTAGCGTTGGGCAAAAATTTCGGGCGCAGGTTCTACGTCGAGATCATCACCGACGGCCGCGGATACAGCGCGACCGAGATCGAGTTCCGCATCACCAGCTGGCTATCGCTGCTGGGAAGCGTCTCGACCATCGGTCGCGAAAGTGCGGTGGTGGAAGTAAGCCGCGACTATTGATCGCCTAGCCTTCGTCGCCGGGGACCATGACGGCGTCGACAGGGATGATCACGCCGTTATTTGCCTGCGTAGCTCCGCCGGTGAAACGCGCAACCTCGCCCGTGGGATTGGTTGCAATGACTGTTTCGCCATCCATCGAGAAGGTGAGGTCGCCGCCGGCGAAAGTGGTCATCGTTACCTCGCCGTCCTGGCTTTCGATCGCCCCCATAATATCCTCCGGCGTCAGATGACCGGGCAGGATGTGTTCGCGCAGCACTCCGGCAAGCACCGGGCGCTGCTCTTCGGTCATCAGCGACTGGCCCTGTTCGCCGAGCGCGGTAAAGGCTTCGTCTACCGGCGCGAGCACTGTGTAACTCGCGGGGCCATCGAATATCGAATTGAGCTGCGCGCTCGAAATGGCACCATTGAGGCTCGCCATTTCAGGCAAGTCGCTCAGGGCGGCCGCCATCGTGAGCGTGGTGTAATCCTGCGATTCTTCGACGCCTTCTTCGGTTTCGCCGCTGCTGCAGGCCGGGAGGAACGCCAGCCCGGCAATTGCTCCGGCCAGCGCAAGGGGTTTCGTGAAGTTGGTCTTCATCCTGTTTCTCCGGATCAGATGAGCAGGTCGATCGCCGCGGCGACGAGGCGCGTTTCGGGGTCGATCTGATAGACGTATCCGTCCGAATAGCGGTACATGCGATCCGGACCGTCGTAATAGCGGTCCCTGTAGGAATAGGGGACGTTGTAGACGTCGTAACCGCGGGGCATGGGCTGGCCGACGGTGAACTCGTCACCGGTGATCAGCGCGGCCACCGACGTGATTGCAGCGTCCTCGGGATCGACGCGGTAGATCACATTGTCGGCGTAGCGATAGCGATTGGGACCGCCCAGATTGTAATAGTCGACGTAATAATCCGGCACCTCGTAGCTGCGATAGCCGCTCGGCCAGACATTCCCGATACCAAGCGCACCGCCTAGAAGGGGGATCCAGCCGGAAATCCCGCCCCGATCGCCGTAGCGGACGAGGTATCCGTCATTGTAGTAATAGTCTCCGCGGCCGTAATTGTTCAGGCCGAACAGGCTCGGGCGATAAACCGAACCGAACAGGTTCCGCTCGTAGCGATCACGGACCTGTCCCGGAGGGTTGCAGCCGTTGCGCTTCTTCGCGAGTCCCGGGGGGCAGCCTTGGATAAGGCCGCGTGAGCGGTCACCCGCCAGCCACCCGTAATCGCGACCACCGCGGACCACGCGGCGATCGTCTCGGTCGTCGTAGGTGACGCGAACGTCCCGGCGATCGGCGGCATTGCCGCGACCCTGTCCGTTACCGCGGCGCTCGGCCTGGCGGTCCTGGCCATTGCCCCGACGCTCGCCAGAGTTGCCGCGTTGCTCCACGCGGCGCTCTACCTGCCGGTCCTGCCGTTTGTCGCTCCGGTCGGGGCCGCGATCGGCGCGAGCCTTGCCGTTCCCGTTGCCATTGCCCTTCTGGTCCTGAGCGGCAGCAGGCTTGTTCCCTGCATTGCCCTGACTGTTACCTTTGCCATTGCCTTGGGCATAAGCCCCGCTTGCGGCGAGCGCGATCGCCGCCGCTCCAGCCATGATAAGACGCATTTTCACACTCCTTTGTCTTCCCCAACGGAGCGAAAAGGCTCCGGGTTCCGGCCATTTTTCGCCGTTCGTCGTGCCGGATCGGGCCTTCAGCGGCGGTAGAGGCCAACCTCCGCCCGTCGACGGCGGACCAAACCCTTCAACACGCGGCCACCGGCGTGCTTCCACTTCGCGAACTCCTGAGCGGCCGCCTCATGATCGCCTGCCACATGTCGACGGGTGAGCGTGGCGCGGGCAATCGCGCCCGTATTGTAGTGGAAGCTGACAAGGGCATCGAACTGCCCCTGCGTGGTCGGCGCATCTCCAATGGCCTCACACACTTCAGCTGAATGACGCGCGACGTCCGCTTCGAGCCGCGCATCGCATTGCGCCTGTGTCCAGACCGTGCCCGGAGTGACGTCCGCGCCGGTGGCGCCCCACCCGATCGTCCAAGGGTCGCCGCCGGTTCCAGGATCGGGATAGGCTTCCACCATGCCGTCGGGGCGTAATTTCGCGCAGCCTTCGAATGCCTTGATCAATTGGAGACCGGCCTCGGAGACCCCACAGGATGGAACGGATGGAACACGGTCCTGGGACGATTTCATCGAAGCGTCGATCGCGGCATCGAGGCGGTCCACTTCGGACTGCCGGAAACCGCGCCCGAGCATGCGGCGGACGGTATCGAACAGGGACTTGCGATTCATGGCTTGCACCTCTTGCTTTGAGACGAGGTGCGTCAATTAGGCACAAGGATGCTGCGTAGGAAAACGTTCTTGGCGCGGGGAACGGGATCAGGCTTTGGAGGCCGCGTCCTTATCCGTGCCAGCCTTGTCGGTGCCGGGCCGGCCATGCGGGTATAGCGTGGCGTAAAGCTCGTCGAGCGTCAGGCGCTCGTAGTGCATTTCGGGCGGCTGGTGCGGATTCTCGACCTTGCCCATGCGGACGACGAGGCTGTCGCTATCCTCGTCGACAAAGCTGTCTTGCTGCGCGGGAGCGCGTAGCCCGCGTGCATCGTCCGGCGGCGCAAGTTCTGCACAAAGCTCGTGGGCGAGTTGGGAAACGTCGAACTCTTCGGCGAACTCCAGGCCATAATGCTGGTCTGCGATCCAGCGGACGGTTGCAGCGATTTCGCCCGATGCGGCAAGCGACAGGCGGACCTCGTCGCCGTCTGCCAGATTGTTGGCCTGCGTGATCGCCACCATGGCACCGTGCTTGGAAATATTGCGCAAGCGGGCGGTCGCGTCACGGTCCTTCCAGCGAAGCTTGCCGATGAAAACCAATGGGTGGCGCTTTTGGATACCGCGCTGTTCGGCGCCGATCAGCGGCTTGGCAGCGTAGCTTTCCATCGCCCGTTCGCGTGCAATCGTCTTGACGATGAAGTCCTGCACGCCGGCTTCCGCGATAATCACGGTTTCCGCGATAAATTCGAGGCCGACGCGGCCTCGCCGACCCCAGCGCACCGCAGTGGTGATCGGGGCACATTCGTCGATCGCAAGACTAACGGTCGTCCCGATGGCCACATCGCTTTCATACCCGATCATGACCCCGTTCGAGGATAGGTTGATCACCTTCACATCGTGTTCCGCCCCGTCGATCAGAGCCTTGGCGGTAGTGCCTTCAAGGTAGTGACGATCCTCGTTGCGCTGGTGGATGGAGCGTTTCCCGCGGCGGGAAATGGCGACCGCTCCGAGGCCGGAGGCCTGCGGGTCCTGCTTGCGTTTCTTTTTCCGGATGATCACGTCCGCGCGCGTTTCAGCGGGTTCTTCGGTGATGTCCTTGCGCCAGAAATTCATGGTTTTCCCGTCTTGCCGGAGGTTCCGAGGTCTCACGACTAGCTCCAGCACCCTAAGAAAGCGTGTAGGGCGGGGAGCGGGCTGCCTGCGGAAATGAACAAGGGGCGCCCGGATCGCTCCGGACGCCCCTCTGTCTGGCCCTTGCTGGTTGCAGCGAGCCCTATTCGGTAGGCTCTTAGGCGCTGTAATACATGTCGAATTCGACCGGGCATGGCGTGGTTTCTACGCGCATGACTTCTTCCCACTTCAGTTCGGCATAAGCGTCGATCTGGTCCTTGGTGAAGACGTCGCCCTTGAGCAGGAACTCGTGGTCGGCCTCCAGAGCCTCGAGTGCTTCGCGCAAGCTGCCGCAGACGGTCGGAACGTCGGCGAGCTCTGCCGGGGGCAGATCGTAGAGGTTCTTGTCCATGGCTTCGCCCGGATGGATCTTGTTGGTGATCCCGTCGAGACCGGCCATCAGCAGTGCGGCATAGGCGAGGTAGGGATTGGCCATGGCATCGGGGAAGCGGAATTCGACGCGCTTAGCCTTGTCGCCCGCACCATAGGGGATGCGGCAGGCCGCCGAACGGTTGCGCGCCGAGTAGGCGAGCAGGACCGGCGCTTCGAAACCCGGTACCAGGCGCTTGTAGCTGTTGGTGGTCGGGTTGGTGAAGGCATTCAGCGCCTTGGCGTGCTTGATGACACCGCCGATGTAATAGAGGCAGTTCTCGCTCAGGCCGCCATACTGGTTGCCGGCGAAGGTCGGCTTGCCGCCGTCCCAGATCGACATGTGGGTGTGCATGCCGCTGCCGTTATCGTCCTTGATCGGCTTGGGCATGAAGGTTGCCGTCTTGCCGTAGATGTGGGCGACCTGCTGCACCACGTACTTATAGATCTGCAGATTGTCGGCGGTTTCCACCAGCGTGCCGAAGGTAACGCCGAGTTCATGCTGGGCTGCGGCCACTTCGTGGTGGTGCTTGTCGCAGGGCAGGCCCATCTCGATCATGGTCGAAACCATTTCGCCGCGGATGTCGACGGCGCTGTCGACCGGGGCCACGGGGAAGTAGCCACCCTTGGCGCGCGGACGGTGGGCGAGGTTGCCGCTCTCGTATTCCTTGCCGGTGTTGGTCGGCAGTTCGATATCGTCGATCGCGTAACCCGAGCCGGCATAGCCGTCTTCGAAACGCACGTCGTCGAACATGAAGAATTCGGCTTCCATGCCGACATAGATCGTGTCGCCAAGGCCGGTGCTCTTAACGAAGCTTTCGGCGCGCTTTGCGGTCGAGCGCGGGTCACGCGAATAGAGTTCGCCGGTCGAGGGTTCCACGATGTCGCAGAACAGGATCAGCATAGGCTCGGCGCTGAACGGATCGACGTATACGCGGTCGAGGTCGGGGCGCAGGATCATGTCGCTTTCGTTGATGACCTTCCAGCCGGCGATCGACGAACCGTCAAACATCAAGCCGTCTTCGAGCTGGTCTTCGTCAAGCGCCTTGGCGACCATGGTCAGGTGCTGCCACTTGCCCTTGGGGTCGGTGAACCTGAGATCGACCCACTCGATGCCTTCGTCCTCGATACGCTTCAGGACGTCTTTCGCACTTGCCATGTTGATTGTCTCCGTTGGGATTGTTCGTATTGAGCCCGCGGCGTGACGGGCAGGAATTGGTTAGATCGCGTCATCGTCTTTTTCGCCGGTGCGGATGCGCAAGGCGCTCTCGATCGCGCTGACGAAGATCTTGCCATCGCCGATGCGACCGGTCTGGGCGGCAGCAGCGATCGCTTCGACGGTCCGTTCCGCGATGTCGCTGGGCACGATGACCTCGAGTTTCACCTTCGGCAGGAAGTCCACGACATACTCGGCGCCGCGATAGAGTTCGGTATGGCCTTTCTGGCGGCCGAAGCCCTTGGCCTCGGTGACGGTGATGCCGGACACGCCGATCTCGTGCAGCGCCTCCTTCACCTCGTCGAGCTTGAAGGGCTTGATGATCGCTTCGATCTTTTTCACGTGTCCACCGGTCCCGTCTGAGCCGTGCGGAAAAGAGTCCGCACACTGGCCTAATGTGTTCTTGCGCGCGACGTTCCAAGAAACGTGCCAACTGCGCAAATGGCGGAATTCGGGGAGTTGGTGAAGCAGGGCTGCCGAGACCTGCTCAAAGGCTGGACGCGCGTTGCCTAAAAATTAGGCAGAAGGTAGTTTGAGACCAGCTGTCTCGGGCAGGCCGCACAGCAGGTTCAGGTTCTGCACGGCAGCGCCGCTGGCGCCCTTGCCGAGGTTGTCGAGCCGGGCCACGAGGCGCGCATTCCAGCCGCCTTCATTGCCGAAAACGAACAGCTCGAGAGAATCGCTGGGCTCGCTGTCCGTTTCCAGAAGCATTTCGCCCACAACTTGCTTTTCGCGCACGGTCACCACCGGCGCGTCGCAGTAGAACTCGGCAAGGCAATCGCGCAGCGCATCGGCGTGCGGATCGTTCTCCATGGCGCCGAGATGGAGCGGCACCTCGACGATCATGCCGCGATAGGCAGGCACGACCGAAGGTGCGAAGAGGACCGGGTGTTCGAGCCCTGCATGCTCTTTCATTTCGGGAAGGTGCTTATGCGCAAGGTCATAGCCATAGGCACGGAAGGCGGGGGCGCCTTCGCCCTCGAAGCGCTCGATCAGCGCCTTGCCGCCGCCGGAATATCCGCTGACCGCATTGACCGTATAAGGCCAGTCGGCTGGCAGCAGACCTTCACGCACGAGCGGCGCAACGAGACCGAGAAAACCGGTGGGGTAGCAACCAGGATTGCTGACGCGGCGCGCATCGGAGACGCGCGCAGCACCGACAAGCTCGGGAAAGCCATAGCACCAACCCTCGGCGGTGCGATGGGCGCTCGATGCGTCGATTACACGGGTACCGCCAGCCGGATCGATCAGCTCGACAGCTTCGCGGGCTGCGTCGTCGGGCAGGCAGAGGATTGCAACGTCGGCTTCGTTCAGCGCCTCGCGCCGGGCGGCCGTATCCTTGCGGCGGGCATCGTCCAGAATGATGAGCGAGAATTCGCTGCGCCCCTCAAGGCGCTCTGCGATTTCGAGGCCGGTCGTGCCGGCCGCTCCGTCGATGAAGACCTTATGCGTCACTGTCGCTGGCAAGAGCGCTCGTGCGCACATATCCGCTCGGACCTTCGGGTCCGCAGGTGATCCATGCCCAGTCGCCCGCCTGGTCGAGCAGTTCGACCGGCGAACCCGCATCGAGGGTCACGCCGTCTTCCGCATCGTCTCGCATGGCGATCTTGAGAGTGGCGGCGCTATCGCCGATCTGGCGGACCTTGGGGATGACGTAGTGGGCGGCGAGGAAGGAATTAGCCAGCGCGATATGCGCAAGGTCGCCGCGCAGTGGCAGCGTGCCGGGCGCAGGCTTCACGATCGGACCCTTCAGTCCGACGATACCCGATGGCAATTCGTAATTCGCAGCTTCGCTCACGCTGAAATCCCTGTTGCAGATGCGGGCGCTTAACCCCGGCAGATGCCCGGGGCAAGCGCGAGAAACGGACTATGCCGCTTTGAAACGCTTTTGGAGCATGTGCCACGAAGCGCGCAGGCCGTAGGCGTCGCCGCCCTTGGGCCGGCCCGGCTTTGCCGAGGGGCGCCATGCGAAGGTGTCGAAATGCGCCCAGTCGATCCCTTCTCCGACGAATTTGTCGAGGAACAGGCCGGCGACGCTCGCCCCTGCGAATGCATTGCCGTGCGCGTTGTTGGTGTCGGCAATGTCCGATGCCAGCCATTCGGCATAGCCTTCGGGAAGGGGCAGGCGCCATGGCTCGTCATCGACCGTGCGGCCGGCAGCGATGAGGTCGTCCGCGGTTTCGTCGCGCCGGGTCATGAGGGCAGGGAAATCCGGGCCGAGCGCAACGCGGGCCGCACCCGTCAGGGTCGCGAAATCGACGATGAATTCGGGGTTCTCTTCCGAAGCGCGGGTTAGTGCATCGCCGAGGATCAACCGGCCTTCGGCATCGGTGTTGCCGATTTCAACCGTCAGCCCCTTGCGCGAGTTCAGCACGTCGCCTGGACGGAAGGCGTTTCCGGCAATGGCATTCTCGACCGCCGGAACAAAGAGATGCAGGCGCACCGGAAGCTTGGCGCCCATAATGAGGCCAGCGAGCGCGATTGCATGGGCAGCGCCGCCCATGTCTTTTTTCATCAGCAGCATGCCTTTCGAGCTCTTCACATCGAGCCCGCCGCTGTCGAAGCATACACCCTTGCCGACCACGGCGATCACAGGATCGCTTTCTTTGCCCCAGGTCAGATGCATCAAACGCGGTGCGTGGCTACGGGCCGCTGCACGGCCGACAGCGTGGACCATGGGATAATCCTGCTCCAGCGCATCCCCGCGAACCACCGACAGCTTGCCGCCGTGGTCCTTGGCCAGTTTCTCGCACTGTTCTTCAAGTGCTGCCGGCCCCATGTCCTCAGCCGGTGTGTTGACCAGATCGCGAACGAGGCAAACGGCCTTCGCCTCGGCAATCGCGTTGTCGATCTTGCCGGCTTCCTTGGTCAGCAGGACGCGCGGGCCGGTTGGGTTGGCCGGCTTCTTGTAGCGTTCGAAGGAATATTGCGCAGTCTGCCAGCCGTGAAGGGCAGGGCCGGGTTCACCGCTCGCGCGGCGATAAGTGCCCTCGGGAAGCGCTTCGGCGAGCTTCGCCATGCACCAGCTCGATAGTTCATCGGGATTGGCGACGCCGCCAACGGCAAACCAGCCATCGCCATCGGGCACGATCGCTACCTGGTATCCGCCTCCATCGAATTTCTGTCCTGCGAGCGATGCACGCTGTCCGGCGGAAAGTGATTTCACCCAGTCGGGAAACCCTTCCTTGTTCACCAGATGGATGGGGATAGCCTCCTGTCCACGGTCCGCTTGGATTAGGTCGGCTTTATCGGCCATGATATGTCCCTTGAATACGAAGTAGGTCTTGCGAAGGTAATTCGATGCGTGCGTCCCTGTTCCTGATTTCCCTCGCCCTGTCGAGCGCGGGATGCTCTGGGAATGAAGAAGACAACGCGAGCGATCCTCCGGCTGCCGAAGCGCCCCCCGTTCCTCCGACCCCGCCCGAGCCCGATCCCGAGGCAGTTTCGTTCGACGACGATGAGGCGCGCAGCGGCGGCACGCGCGAGTTTGCCTATAGCTGGCCTGCTGCGGTCAACGCGCTGCCTACCTTGGCGTTGCAGCTTGAACGGGAGCGTGACCAGGCGCTCGCCCGGCAAAAGAAGGAATGGGAGCAGTCGCTTGTCGATTTTCCCGGCGATTGCGTAACCTGCAAGGCACGCGGGTACGAGAAGGAATGGAAAGTCGTTGCCGATCTTCCAGACTGGCTGAGCCTGTCAGCAGACATCTACGAATACACGGGCGGCGCGCATGGCAATTACACCAAGCAGTCGCTGGTCTGGGACAAACGGGCAGAGACCAGCCTTGCGGGGATCGACTTCTTCACTTCGCCCGTGGCCTTGGAGAACGCCCTCGGCGCAAGGCTCTGCAACGCGCTCGACCGCGCCCGCGAAGCGAAGCGCGGTATCAAGATCGAGCGCGGCTCGGGCGACCTTTTCAACGATTGCCCCGGGCTTGACGAAGCGAGCGTCCTGATCGGATCGTCGAACGGTCAGACCTTCGACCGGATCGGCGTCTATTTCGGACCCTATGTCGCAGGCCCTTATGCCGAGGGCGACTACGAGCTCAATTTTCCGGTCACCGCTTCGGTCATCGATGCCGTGAAGCCCGAATATGCCAGCGCTTTCAGGGTGAAACGCTGACACTCTCGCAATTCGCGCGCAGCATCGCTACATGGGCGCGCATGACCGAATACCAGGTAATCGACAGCGACCAGACCGTCTATCGTGACGGAACCATCAAGCTCCACGGGCCCGACGGCTACGAGGGGATGCGCAAGGCTGGACGCCTCGCCGCAGAAATCCTCGACGAGCTGACCGGTTTCGTCGCTCCGGGCGTGACCACTGGCGAGATCGACGACAAGGTTCGCGGGATGATGCTCGATGCGGGCGCAGTCCCAGCGACCATGGGCTATCGCGGCTATGCACACAGCTGCTGCACCTCGATCAATCATGTCATCTGTCACGGCATTCCGGGCGAGAAGGCCCTGAAGGACGGCGACATCGTCAATATCGACGTGACCCCGCTCTTGGACGGCTGGCACGGCGATACGAGCCGCATGTACTTTGCCGGAGAGCCTGCGCTCAAGGCGCGCAAGCTGGTCGACGTGACCTATGAATGCCTCATGCTCGGCATCGAGGCCGCCAGCCAGCCCGGCGCGCGCCTCGGCGATATCGGCGCGGTTATCGAAGCGCATGCGAAGTCGCACCGCTATGGGGTCGTGCAGGAATTCTGTGGCCATGGCCTCGGCCGCCTGTTCCATGACGCTCCGGAAGTGATCCACACCGGCCGCAAGGGCACCGGCCCGCTGCTCAAGCCGGGCATGTTCTTCACCATCGAACCGATGATCAATCTCGGCCGCCCGCACGCTAAGATGCTGCGCGACGGCTGGACCGCGGTGACGCGCGACAAGTCGCTGTCGGCGCAGTTCGAACATTCGATCGGGATCACCGAAGACGGCGTGGAGATCTTCACGACAAGCCCGCGCGGCCTCCACCAGCCGCCCTACTGATTTCTAGCCCTCAAACGCCGGACGCGCCGCGTCCGCGTCGCTTTGGCTACCTCGCATCAGCTTGGGCGGGCGCTTGCTCTTGCGGGCCTGCGGACGGTTGAGCGTACTTATTCGGCTTCGTCCCGCCTGGCCTGCTCTAGGAAGAGCTTTTCCTTGGCTTCGGCGCGGCTTCTCGAAATGACGTGATCGACGCCCTCGATGGTGATCGCGAGCTCGCTTTCCTGCGTGATCTCGATAAAGCCCTTCGACTTCAAGTACCAGATGTGAAAGTCGAAACTCTCGTCCGAACAGTCGAGGTCGTTCTGGATGTGGTAAGGCATGACGCCCGGCTGGCCGGCTTTCTCGCGGCGGCGCTTGTAAAGCGCGAGCAGCAACTTCTCGTGGATCTCCGCATCCTCGACCGCTGTCGAACCGTCGACGACAATATCGTCGCGCGGCTGCGGCTTGGCCGGATCGATACCGTTTTCGGTGGCATAGGCGCGGTCGTATTCGGCGCGTTTGCGGGTGTCCTTCAGGACCTTGTAGGCGCGCGTAACTTCCTGAAATTTGTCGACGTCCGCCGTATCCGAATGATCGGGATGATAAAGCTGCGCGAAGTGACGATAGGCCTTCTCCACGATCGAGCGTTCGCAGAACGGATCGACCTGCAGCAAAGCGTAGAAATCTACAAAATCTTCGTTGTCTTCCACCGTTGCCCCCGTATCGGTGCCTGTTCGCATCCAATACTCAAATAGCTCACAGCTGTCACTTTCCCAAAAGGGCTATTCTATTGAGAAATCGAAGGTCAGCTTTCCCTCGCTGCCCTGAGTGCAGCTGCGGCCGCAAGCGGGGCGAGGGCGCATAGGGCAAGGCTGATCGCAGTTGTCAGGAGAATTCCGCTGCTGTCGGGTCGCGACAGGGCGCCCGCGCCGAAGATCAGGATGGGAACGGCCAGCGGGATGACCATCAATCCGGCAAGCGCCGCTCCCCCGCGCAAGGAAGCAGTCAGCGCGCCGACTGCGAGGCCGACCGCGGCAAGTCCGGGAGTCCCCGCGAGGAGGCCGAGCAGGACAATCTCGGTCGTCTCGCCTGATAGGCCGAGGAGGGCGGCAGCAGGCAGGGTCGCGACAAGAAGTAGCGGCGCGAAGGCCAGCCAGTGCGCGATGAGCCGCACCACCATTGCAAGCTCTTCCGATACGCCGCGAAGATGGAGCTGGTCGAACACGCCCGCCTCCAGATCGCCGCTCACGAGACGTTCGAGCGGGAGGATGGCCGCCAGCAGGGCAGCCACCCAGATCACGCCGCCTCCGGTACGCGCAAGCAGCGCCGCATCGGGTCCGACGGCGAAGGGATAAAGCATCGCCACGGCAAGGAAGAAGAGCAGCGGCAACACCCCGCTGCCACCGCTTCCGCCAGGCATGAGCAGGCCGAGATCGCGGCGCAGAAGGGCCAGGAAAACACGCATCAGGCGAAGTCCCCGATCGACACGGTCCGGGTGCCGGGAAGGGATATCTGCTGGTGCGATGCAACCACGGCAATACCGCCGCTCTCGCAATGCTGCGCTACTAGCGTTTCGACAGTGCGCTGGGCCTCCGTGTCGAGACCGTTCAGCGGCTCGTCCAGCAGCCAGATGGGGCAGGAGCAACTAAGGAGGCGGGCCAGCGCCGCGCGCTTTTTCTGGCCGGTGGACAGGAACCGAACAGGCACGTCGAGCAGTGCCTCGATCTGGAGGAGGTCGTGAATGCGGGCCGGCTGGTCCGCGCCGTCGAGTTGCTCCCAGAAGCCGAGTGCCTTTCCCAGCGGCTGGTTCGGGTCGAGCGCCAGCCGCTCATCGACCAGGCCGATTGCTCCTGATGTCTCGACCGTGCCGGAAAAGGGGCGCAGCAATCCGGCTATAATCCGCAACAAGCTGGATTTGCCTACGCCGTTTGCCCCTGCGACATGGACGGCATCTCCCGCCTTGCAGGCGAGCGTCAACTCCCTGAACAGCAGCCTGTCGCCGCGCCGGCAGGCAATGTCGTTTGCGATGAGCTGCGCTTGCATGGGACGGTGCGATAGGCAAAAGGCTCACGCGCCACAAGCAAGAGAGGATCTGGCACGATGACCGTTGAACAGCTGACCGCAGAAGAACGCGATACCTGGATGCGCGCGCTGCCGGATTGGTCGCTCACGCGCGAAGGCAATGCGATCGAGCGCAAGTTCGAGTTCGCCGATTTCGCCGAGGCCTTCGCCTTCATGACGCGGATTGCCATCATGGCCGAGAAGCGCGACCACCATCCCGAATGGTTCAACGTCTACAACAAGGTCGAGATCACGCTGACCACGCATGACGCGGGCGGGCTTTCGCTGCGCGACGTGAACATGGCCAAGAAGATCGACAAGCTCGTATGAGCCTTGTCGCCGCAGCGCTGCTTGCTGCGGGTGCGGCCGGAGCCACCGAGCCACCCAGCTATCCTTTCGATGGCTTGTGGACCGGGACCGTCGGCAAGATGCCGGTCACGGTGTGCTTCACACGCGGTCAAGGCTCCTATTACTACGATAAGTACCTCATCCCCATTTCACTACGCGATGGCGATGCGATCGGCATCTGGACCGAAGGTTTTGGTGACGAAGCGCCAGATTGGTCGCTTACGCTTTCGGGAAGCGATCGCGCATCGGGCAACTGGGCACAAGGCAGGCGTGTCCTGCCGCTTGAGCTGCAACGGCAAGAGTGGACCGCACGGGAATACGGCTGGGGCGGAGCCTGCGGGTCCGTCGAGTTCCTCGAGCCGCGCACTTTCGAACCGGAATTCTCTTTCGAACAAAGGGACCTTGGTGGCTGGCGTTACCGGCAAGTCGAGTGGAAACCGCCCGCGCATCTTGCCGACAATACTTATTCCGGATTCGAGTTTGCGCCGGACCAGCCGGGCGACGCTGCGATCCTGCAAAAGCTTGCTGCGGACAGGCCGACCGGGAAATCCGGCGATGCACTGTTCGACTGTATGAGTGGTGGCATCTCCTCCTTGGGAGTGGATGGGTACGTTAGTGCCGGCACGGAACCGGTCGTCGCAAATCCGAACTTCATTTCCGCGCTCACGACCACGGGCAACTTCTGTGGCGGTGCGCATCCCAACTTCTGGCTGGATTACCGCGTGTTCGACCGCGAAACGGGTGCCGAGATCGACATCCCGGCAAGCTGGCTTTCGCCCAAGGGTTTCACTTTGACCGAAGTGGACAGCCTCGTCATCACGCCGGAGCTGCGCGATACGGTGATGGGGTATTACGACAATGTCGAAGCGGAATGCCGCGAAGCGATCGGCGAGCAGCTGTATTGGAACGTCGGACTGGTCGAGGACGGGCTGGGCTTCATTCCCTCCGTGCCGCACGTGCTGACCGTTTGCGGCGACGATATTCACGTCCCCTGGGGCGAGCTGGAGCCGTTTCTTTCCGAAGAAGGCCGCTCGGCGTTGCGCAAGGCGAAACGCTAGCTACTTCCCTAGCGGGCGTGCGGAACCGCGTGTCTGCTTGCGGACGCGGCCCGGCATCCAGCGCGCGCCAAAAGCAAGTTGCCTGGCAGTCTTGCCGACCACCGTATGCAGCTTCTCGCCATGCACAGCATCCCATGCGGCCTTGGCGACTTCCTCGACCGGCGTAATCTCGAGACCAGCCTCGGTCACGCGGCTGCGGATGTCTTCGTTGCTCTTGGCGTTGGGATTATGGTCGAGCAGCGGCGTGTCGATGAAGCTGGGCATGATCGAGCGGACCTTGATGCCGTCTTCCGCCCATTCGCCGTCGAGGCTTTCAGTGATTGCGCGGACGCCGAACTTGGTCGCCGAATAGACGCTAGCACCCGGCGTGCCATAGACGCCCGCCGCACTGGCCGTGTTCAGCAGGCATGAGCCGGGAGCGGTCTTCTTGAGGTGCGGATAGGCGGCCTGCGCGCCGAACAGCACGCCCTTCAGATTGATATCGAGGCAGCGCTCGATCTCTTCGACGCTGTTCTCTTCCAGAGCGCCGCCCAAGGGGATGCCAGCATTGTTGGCAAGCACGTCGATCCGGCCGCCTGTGGCAGTGGCAAAGCTCTCCAGCGCCTCGTCCCATGCGCCACGATCGCGCACGTCGAATTTGTGCTGAAACACGAAGCCATGGCCGATCATGTCCATCGTTGCTTCCATGCCGAAAGTGTCGACATCACCAAGCCCGACGAACCAGTCACGCTGGCCGAAATAGAGCGCGATGGCCCGACCGATGCCGGAGGCACCACCGGTGATGAAGATAGCCTTGCGTGTGCTCACCAATTCTCTCCCAGTTCAGAGCGCGGGGTCGGCATAGGCATGCCAGGTGAAGATGGCCATGGCCCCGCGATAGGGCTTCCACTTTTCCGCCAGCGCGCGCGTATCTTTTTCGCTCGGCCTTTCCGGCAAGTCGAGCAGCTTGCCGCACGCGGCCTGTACGGCGAGATCGCCCGCCGGCCAGATGTCCTGGCGGCCTTCCGCGAATAGAAGGTAGATTTCCGCCGACCAGCGACCGATCCCCTTGATACGCGTAAGCTCGGCTATGGCTTCCTCGTCGTCATCGGGCAGGCTTTCGAGGTCAAGTTCGCCGCCTGCCACCAGTTCGCACAGGCTGCGGGCATAGCCCTGTTTCTGGCGCGACAATCCGCAGGCGCGCAGTGTGTCGAAATCGCGCGCGAGCAGCTCGTGCGCGTGCATGTCCTCGCCCAGCTCGGTTTCAAGCTTGTTCCAGACCGATGCCGCTGCTGCCACGCTCACCTGCTGACCCACTATGGTGCGCAGCAAGGTGCGATAGCCGGTTGGACGGATGCGTTCTTCGGGATAGCCGACGCGTTCGATCGCGCCTGCCACCACGCGGTCTTCGGCCGCCACGGCATCGAGATGTTCGCGTATCTGCGCAGTCGTGAGACCCATGAGTAGAGCTTGCCTTCCCGCTTCGCTTTGAATAGCAGCCCTTCGCATACGGCCCGCGTGGCGGGCGACGCAACACAGGAATGCATCGATGCCCAAGCTGATCGTCACCACCCGTGAAGGCGAAACTTCCGAAATCCAGGTCGAAGACGGCCTCACCGTTATGGAAGCCATTCGCGACAACGGTTTCGACGAATTGCTGGCGCTGTGCGGCGGTTGCTGCTCCTGCGCGACCTGCCACGTGCATGTCGATAGCGAGTTCACCGGCAAGCTTCCGGAAATGAGCGAGGACGAAGACGACCTGCTGGAAAGCAGCGACCATCGCGTCCAAAGTTCGCGCCTGTCGTGCCAGATCCCCTTCACCGGCGATCTCGACGGCCTCAAGGTTACTATCGCGCCGGAAGATTGATCTTGTTTGCGTGAGGAGGCACCCGCGCCTACCTCGGCCAGCATGACTCAGATTCCCGTTCGCGAGCGTACGCTCGACCTTATCGGCAACACTCCGCTGGTGCGGCTCGAAGGCCCCAGCAAGGAGGCCGGTTGCGACATTTACGGCAAGTGCGAATTCGCCAATCCAGGCGCCTCGGTGAAGGATCGCGCCGCGCTCTACATCATTCGCGATGCAGAGGCGCGCGGTGAACTGAAAGAGGGCGGCTGCGTGGTCGAAGGCACCGCTGGCAATACCGGTATCGGTATTGCGCTGGTTGCCAATGCCCTTGGCTACAAGACGATAATCGTCATGCCGGACAATCAGTCGAGCGAGAAGATGGCGACCTTGCGCGCGCTTGGTGCGGAGCTCGTCACGGTCCCGCCGACCAAATACGCCGATCCCAACCACTTCCAGCATGTCTCGCGCCGGATGGCGGAAGAGACCGAGGGCGCGATTTGGGCGGGTCAGTTCGACAATACCGCCAACCGCAAGGCACATATCGAAGGCACGGCCAGGGAGATTTGGCAGCAGACCGGAGGCCGGATCGACGGCTTCACTTGTGCGGCGGGCACAGGCGGCACGATTGCCGGTGTCGGCATGGGTCTGAAGGAATTCGACGAGAGCGTCGTGATCGCGCTGACCGACCCGCATGGCGCAGCGCTCTACAATTACTACGCCAATGGCGAATTGAAGGGCGAGGGCTCATCCGTCGCAGAAGGCATCGGGCAGGGCCGCATTACCGGCAATCTCGAAGGCGCGCCGATCGATACGCAGTTCCGTATCTCGGACGAGGAAGGCCTCGACTGGGTGGCACGATTGTTGCGCGAAGAAGGCCTTTGCCTCGGCCTGTCGAGCGGTATCAATGTGGCTGGCGCGGTCGAGCTGGGCAAGCAGCTGGTCGCCGAGGGGCGCGAGAACCCGCGTGTCGTCACCATCCTGTGCGATACCGGCTTCCGTTACCTGTCGACGCTCTACAATGCCGACTGGCTACGCTCGAAAAACCTGCCGGTCTTCGACTGGCTCGAAGACAGCGATTGACGGAGGCGCTGGCAATGCCCAAAATTCCCGGCATGCCGCGTTCATTCGATCTTACCCGCGAAAAGCCGCGCCTCACGGAATTCTCCGAGGTGCCGCTCGGCGGTACCCGTGCGCAGGCCATGCAGCGCCTGCAGGTCGGCGTGGGCGGTGTTGTCCTCATGATCCTGCTGGTCGGCCTTGCCAGCCTCATCCAGGACCGTACCCGCGAAGTGGATGCGTCGTCGGTCCCTGCTGCCGCGCCCACGACCGAACCCAGTACCGCGCCGGTCCAGAACGATCCGCTCGTGGAAGCGGGCGTGGTTCCCGATTTGCCTGCGCAGCCGACACCCGCCCCGACGCAATCGCCTGCCGTCGTGCCGGGACAAGGTTCGCCAGATGCAGCCACGCCGCCTGAGTAAGGCGCTCGCCGCGTTACTGGCCCTGTGCCTTGCTGCATGCGGAGGAACCTCTGCGGACAGCCAGGTCGAGCCGGGTGCGACGGGTCAGGAAGCCGCGGAAAGCGTGAGCCTCGGCCTGTTCACCACGCTCCCGATCTATTGGGGCGAGGGTGCGGATATCGGCGCGATGCTGGACGGCGTGAGCGAGCCGGGCTGGGTGCGCCCGGTTCTGGAAGAGCGCGCTTCCCTGGTCCCGCTCGACACGCTTGAAGAGGACGCGCTCGAAGGCTTGGCCCACGTGGTCCTTGCGCAGCCACGACCGCTGGCGCCATCGGAAAATGTCGCGTTCGATAGCTGGCTGCGCGAGGGCGGAAGCGCGCTCATATTTGCCGATCCCTATCTTACCCAGCACAGCGACTATCCGCTCGGCGATCCCCGCCGACCGCACGACATGGTCGTGATGTCGCCGCTGTTTGCGCGCTGGGGGCTCGAACTGCGTTTCGACGATCGCCAGCCCGAGGGTGAACGACTGGTGAGCTTCGGCGAAGGCGAGATCCCGGTCGATCTGGCTGGCGAGTTCGCGCTCGCCGGGAACGATCCGCAGGCGGATTGCTCTCTTAGCGACGGTGGTCTTGTCGCGCGGTGCAAGCTGGGCGAGGGGCAGGTGACTTTGGTCGCGGACGCGGCGCTGGTCGACGATCATTTCGACAGTCCGCAAAGGCGCGCCGTGCTGGGCGCGCTGGTCGGCGAAGCCCTTTCCGAATGACCTGATTGCATTCTCCGGGACTCGGTCGGGGATTTCGCGGGACTCGCACGGGGATCGTGCGGGATGGAGACCGATTCCCGGTAATTTTCCGAGGGTTGCGTTAGCTATTCGGTAACCAATCCACAGATCATTGGGGTATAATAAGCAAATAAAATCAACAGTTTGCGGACTAATCCCGTAAAATCCCGCAATTTTCCCTTCCATCCCCGCGCTTCCCGCGATAAATCATCCAGACATCGGACATGCCATTGTCTTTGCGCGCACCGCCAACGGCGATGCGAGCCGTGGAAGCTCGTGCTTCTGCGGACGGGGGAGGTTTGTCTGGTGAGGAGAACGATAAACGCCAGCTGGGGACAGGGCAGTGCAATTCGGAGGGTACAGCGGACAAGCCTATTCGCCTGCGGGCGATAAGGGCCGCTTTGTGCTTCCGCCGCTGTTCCGCAAGGCCGTAAAGGAAAGCTCCGACGGCCGCGTGCTCTGCCTGATGAAGCACCCCACCTGGAACTGCCTCACCGGCTTCGGCCTCAGCCGCAAAACCGAACTCGACGCACAGCTCGATCGCGAGGAAGAGCTCGCCTACAAGGTCGGCCGCGACTTCGACCGCGACACCCGCGCCAGCCAGCTTTTCGGCTTCGTCGAGATGCCTTTCGACGACAGCGGCCGTTTCGTCATGCCCGACCACCTGCGCCAGCTCGGCCGGATCGAGGATGGCCTCTACTTCCAAGGCGGTGGCCGCTTCTTCACCTTGTGGAATCCCGCGCAGCTCGCCGAAATGGGCGACGACTGGGCGAGCGCCAAGGCCGCCTGCCAAAGCTTCCTTGCCGACGCGAAGGCGAAATCTGGGAAAGGTGGGGGCAAATGAGCGAGGCACCCCACATCCCCGTCCTCCTCGACGAGGTGATCGAGGCACTCGACCCGCAGCCGGGTGACGTGCTGATCGACGCAACTTTCGGCGCGGGCGGCTACACGCGTGCGCTGCTCGAGCGCGGCGCGACCGTGCACGCCTTCGACCGGGACCCTGACGCAATTGCTGCGGGTCGCAGCTGGCGGGAGACGGAGCATACTCCGCCCCGCCTCATTCTTCATCCGCATCGCTTCTCCGAGATGCTCGAAGTCATGCGCGATGCCGGCGTTGAAAGCGTGGACGGCGTCGTCATGGATATCGGCGTTTCCTCGATGCAGCTCGACCAGGCCGAACGTGGTTTTGCATTTTCGGCCGACGGTCCGCTCGACATGCGGATGAGTCAGGACGGCGAAAGCGCAGCCGATTTCCTCAACACTGCCGAGGAAGGCACGATCGCGGATGTGATCTACCAGTATGGCGAAGAGCGCCAGTCGCGCCGCGTTGCGCGCGCGATCGTCGCCGCACGCCCGCTGGAGACGACGGGTGAACTGGCGCGCGTCGTGCGCAAGGCGTTGGGGTACAAGCCGACCGACAAGAAGGACCCGGCTACCCGCACTTTCCAGGCCATCAGAATTCACGTGAACGGCGAGCTCGACGAACTGTCCCAGGGGCTGTCGGCTGCCGAACACCTGCTGCGCGAAGGGGGCCGCCTCGCGGTGGTCAGCTTCCACAGCCTCGAAGACCGGATCGTCAAGCGCTTCCTGCGCGAGGCATCCTCAACCCCGAGCGCCTCGCGTCATGTCCCTTTGGTGGCACAGGTCGATCCGGTTTTTTCGAGAGTTTCCAAGGCGATCAAGCCGGGTGACGCGGAAATCGCGCGCAATCCGCGTGCCCGTTCCTCGGTGCTTCGCCACGCGGTCCGCACCGTAACACCTGCAAGGGAGGCGGCATGATGGCCCATACCTCGCGCCTCCGTCAGATCGGCTGGCTTGCCCTGCTCGCAGTCTGCGTCGCTATTTTTCTCGCGCTGACTTTCAAGGTCAATGCGGTGAAGAGCGACGTGCGCATCGTCGAACGCCAGATCATCGCCGCCGAACGGTCCAAGCAGATGCTGGAAACCGAATTCCAGACCCGCGCCAACCAGCACCAGCTTGCTGACTGGAATCGGGTCGAGTTCGGCTATTCCGCGCCGCGCGCCGACCAGTACCTCGAACAGGAACGCCAGCTTGCCGCGCTCGGAACGCCGCGCGGCATCGGTGCTCCCCAGCCCATTCGTGTCGCAATGGCCGATAACGGCCCTATCGAAGAAGAAGGCCTGTTCGAGGACTGGTTGGGCGATGACGATGCAGAGCCGACCCGCATGGTGAAGTCGCGCGGTGCCGATCCGTCGCGCCGGATCGCCTCCAGCCTTGCCCAACGGCTGGCTCAGCCTGCTAGCGTCTCCGTCGCTGCAGCGGAGGTCGCGCAGTGAACGCATTTTCCGCTCTCCACGGTGGCCCGGGAGCGGTGAGCATGGCGATGGCGAGCGGGCGGGTGCAGCTCGTCACTGTTCGTCAGCAGTCGCTCGACCTCGCGCGCTGGCGCGTCCTCTGGATTGCCGCAGCCTTTGCCTTCGTGGCGTTGCTCGCGCTGTCGCGTATCACCTATCTCGGCATCGGTGGCGAGGGCGCTCGCGCTACTTCGCTCGAAGATGCACTGCTGCCGTCGCGCGGCCAGATCGTCGATCGCAACGGCGTGCCTATGGCGCGAGCCTTCCCGGCATACGCGCTCTGGTTCAACCCCGAGGCGATGGGCGAGGACGCAGCGCCGCTGGTCGGCAAGCCCGAAGACGTGGCCGCAAAACTCGCCGAAATCTTCCCCGACCTTGACGAACAGAAGGTCGCTGCGCAGCTCGCGAGCGGCAAGTCTGGCTATATCCGCAAGCGCCTGCTTCCAGAGGAAGCGAACCGCGTCCACGAACTGGGCGAGCTGGCGCTAGAGATGCCGACCGAGGAAGACCGCCATTACCCGCAAGGTGCGATGGCGGCGCATGTCCTCGGCTATGTGGCTGCCGACGGCAAGGGCCGCGTGGGCATGGAGCAGGTCTTCGACAAGCACCTGTCCGACCCGCTGACGCGCGGCACGCCGGTTGCGCTCTCGATCGACGTACGCGTGCAGGGTGCGCTCGAGGATGAGCTGCGCCGCGGCATGAAGCTGACCCGTGCGCAGGGCGGTGCCGGCATCGTGCTGGATGTCGACACCGGCGAAGTCATCGCGCTTGCCAGCCTTCCCGAATTCGATCCGAACAAGATCGACGAAGAAGGTCAGAAGCTCATGTTCAACCGGGTGACCAACCAGGTTTACGAGCTTGGTTCGACCTTCAAGCCGCTGACCGTCGCCGCCGCAATCGACAGCGGCGTGATCCGTGATCTGGGACGCGATTTCGACAGCTCGCCGGTGAAGGTCGGTCGTTTTACCATTCGCGACAGCCACGCGATGGACCCGAAGCTGAATGC
>JABDNC010000007.1 GCA_013001165.1 Erythrobacter sp. | reverse complement strand
TTCCAGCTAGCGAGCCACGACCTCGACATTCGCGGCGCAGGCAACCTCCTTGGCGACGAACAGTCGGGCCACATCCGCGAGGTTGGTTTCGAGCTCTACCAGTCGATGCTGGAAGACGCGATCCTCGCCGCGAAGGCCGGAGAACTGGGCCTCGAAGCGAAGCCCGAGCGTGTCAGCCCGCAGATCACGGTCGATGCGCCGATCATGATACCGGAAGACTACGTCCCCGATCTCGCCGTGCGGATGGCGCTCTATCGCCGCCTAAACGACGCGGAGAGCCAGGGCGAAATCGAATCTATGGCCGCCGAGATGATCGACCGCTTCGGCCCGCTCCCCTCTGCCACCGAGAACCTCGTGCGCCTCATCCAGATCAAGTTGCAGGCGATCGAGGCGAATATCGCGAAAATCGATGTCGGTGCGGCCGGTACGCTCGTCACTTTCCATAATGACGACTTCCCCGATGGCCCGGGCCTTATCGCCTATGTCGACCGCTTGCAGGGCACGGCGAAGCTGCGTCCCGACATGAAGCTGGTCATCAGCCGCGCGTGGAATTCGCCCGAAAGCCGCCTCAACGGGTTGTTCCAGCTAACCAAGGGTCTGTCGGGCATCGTCAGGAAAGCGAAGAAGCGCCAGAAAGCCGCTGCCTGAGCGCCGCCCTAGCGTGAAGCGAGATTGACGAAAGCGTGCGGCGCCATCGGTTCGGCGCGCAGGAAGCCCTGGTAGAATTCGCAATCCTCCGCGGCGCAGAAATCGCGCTGCCGCTCGGTCTCGATTCCTTCCACGAGAACACGCAGGTCGAGCGCCTTTGCCATTCCCATGATAGCGCGGAAAATGGCGCGATCCCGCTCATCCTCCAGCACGCCCTCGACCATCGATCGATCCAGCTTGATGCAGTCGATGGGAAGGACCTTGAGATAGCGGAAGTTGCAGAAGCCCGCGCCGAAATCATCGAGCGCGATCGTAACGTCGAGGACCTTGAGCTGCTGGAGCACGCGTCCGACCCGTTCGAGGTCGGCAAGCAGGACCTGCTCGGTGATTTCCAGTGTGATCCGGTTCAACGAGAAACCGATTTTCTCCGCAAGACGCGCGAAATCGATCGCGAAGTTCTCTACCGCCAGGTCGGCAGGCGTGATGTTGAGCGACAGCTGCATCTCGGCAGGCCAGCTTGTGGCATGCTCGAGCGCGCGATGGGCGATATGGCGCGAGAGTTGCGCGATGTGGTCGGCCCGTTCCGCAATCTGGAACAGGGTACCCGCGCTGATTTGGCCCACAACCGGGTGATGCCAGCGAGCAAGCGCCTCCGCCCCCACGATCCGGTCATCGACCAGCGAATATTGCGGCTGGAACAGGATCTCGATCTCGTCGCGGTCGATTGCGGCCAGCAAGTCGGCCTCGAGTTCGATATTGGAGCGCGGCGAGGCGTCCACCGCGCCGCTTGACCAGTCGATGCGGCGGCCGTGCGACATCCGCATGCGCGAGGCGACTTCTGAAAGCCGGTCGAGCATGGTGTCGGCATTGTCGTTTTCGCCCGAACGCATCAGCGATATACGCGGCCAGAGCCGCAGGCTGCTGCCGCCATCCGGATTGGCGATGGGAGCTGCCAGCGCATCGGCCAGCGCTTCGGCCAGCCACTGCCAGCGTTCGCGGGAACATTCGCCCATCGACACCAGCATGAAGCTGCTGCCGGAAAGGCGCGTAGCAAGCCAGGCAGTACTTTCCAGTTCGTCGGCCGCGAAATGACGGATGCGCTGGGCGACTTCGACAAGGGCACCGTCACCGGCATTTTCGCCGAACGCGACGTTCACGGTTTCAATCCGTCCGAGGGTGATGAGCATCGCATGGATCGGACAGGGGCCGGAATCGCCCGGCCAATCCGCGCACCAATTGGCGATCGTGCGGCGCAATTGCTGCACGTCGCCAAGCCCGGTCAGGGCGTCTCGCGAATCTCTATCCACCGTGTCGGGCATGCTTGCCATCGCCCTCCCTTAGCACCGGTTAACGAAATGTTAGCCATGTTTTACCATTTGTTGCCAAATGGGACAGCGGCCCATAGGGATTAGCGAGGCTCCGCAAAGGTGGTGGGGCAACGCAGACGGAACGGATGATGTCCGAATTTGAACGACTGGCGCTGCTCGTATCGGATTCCGACCGCGCACAGGAAGCGGCGGAAACCATTTTTCGCCCACTAACCGACTGGGTTTCCATGAAAGATGCCGATGCCGTGGTGGTTATCGGCGGCGATGGATTCATGCTCCAGAGCCTCCATGCCATGCTCGACGAAGGGCGCATCCTGCCTGCCTATGGCGTGAATCTCGGCACGGTCGGCTTCCTGATGAACAAGAACCGCCAGCCCGACAAACTGCTTGGACGAATCGCTCGCGCCAAGCCACACACCATTGCACCGCTTGCAATGGAAGCGGTTACGCAGGATGGCGAAACGCATCGGTTTTGCGCGATCAACGAGGTGTCCCTGCTGCGTGAGACGCGCCAGACGGCCAAGATCGAAGTTTCGGTGGACGACAAGGTCCGCATCAAGGAACTGGTCTGCGACGGCGTGCTGCTGTCAACTCCCGCGGGCTCAACCGCCTACAACCTTTCCGCTGACGGCCCGATCTTGCCGCTCGATTCCCAGTTGCTGGCCCTGACCCCGATTTCGGCGTTCCGCCCCCGCCGCTGGAAAGGCGCGATCCTTCCCGACCGCAGCCGCGTGACCTTCCGCGTGATCGAATCCGACAAACGCCCCGTTTCGGCAGTGGCCGACCAGAGGGAACTGCGAAACATCGCGGAGGTCCGCCTGGAAATCTCGCGCGAGAACGAGCTCACCCTGCTTTTCGACCCCGGTCATGCGCTCGATGAACGCATCGTTTCGGAGCAGTTCGTGGTCTGATTGCAACGGTGTTGCTGCGACCGCCCAAGTTTTTCCAAAACCCCGCTTGCAAAACCCAAATCACGTCCATATACGCGCGGCCTGCCTTCGGGTTGCTCCCCGATAGCTCAGCGGTAGAGTAGGTGACTGTTAATCACTTGGTCGTTGGTTCGAATCCAACTCGGGGAGCCATTTTCTTTCTTACATCGCAAGCAACAACTTCAGCCCCACCCATGCGGTGAGAGCTGCCGTACCTATGCGTATCCAGCGCTGCGGCATGAATTTCAGTGCAAGCAGGCTGCCGATCTGCCCGCCGATGGCAACAGCCAGGAGCAGAGGCAATCCCGCATCGATTGCGGCGAGCAGGCGCCCCTCCCCGCCCTTCAGAATCTGGCCGGCAATGCCGAAGGCTGAGTTCACCAGGATGAAGAAGCTCGCGGTCGCTGCGATTGCGCGCGGATTGTCCCAGCGGGCAAGGTGCAGGATGGGGGCCAGGAAGATTCCGCCACCGATACCGACCAGCCCGGCCAGATAGCCAAGCGGGGCAGCGAGGAATGGAATTGCGCGCGCCCAGCGATGCGGCTCTCCTTCGTGCTGCGCTATCGGCAGCAGCATGGTGACCGCTGTAAGGGCAAGGCAGGCGCCGAGCAGGGTCAGGAAAGCCCCCTCGCCTATCGGTGTGAGGCCCCCGAGAAGCGCCGCAGGGGCGGCCAGCGCGGTTAAAGTGACGGCCCCGCGCCATGGGGTAACCTTCGCACGGGCAAAGCGCAGGGTGCTTCCCGCCACCACTACGATGTTGCAGCTCAGCGCGATTAGCGGGAGGATACGGTAATCGACCCCCGCCAGCGCCAGCAAGGCGTTATAGGTGGAGCCTCCGCCGAAGCCCACGCTCGCGTAGAGCAATGCCGTGAGAAAGAAGGCGGCTATGAGCAGCGGCATGCAGGTTTCCTAGACCGCGCGCCTGCCTGCCGCTAGCCTTGGCTGAACAAGGGAGGGCAGGCGCTGTGGACGATGCGGATATCACGCTACCGGAAGGGTTCACGCGAGCCGGCAAGGGCGATGCTTCCGCCATCGGCGAGATCACCGCCGACGCATTCCGCAAAGATCCGTTTAACCAATGGCTCTTCGGCAACTACAAAGGCATCCGCTCGCTCTTCCATATGCAGGCGCGGCGGATCTATGTGCCTCGTGGCTTCGTGTACAACATCGGCGACCAAGGGGCGGCCATGTGGATGATGCCGGGCGGCGATGCCTCGTTTTCGCAGATGGACTATGCCGCTTTCGCGCTGCCGACACTGTGGCACTGCGGACTGAAAGCGGTGAAAAAAGGCATCAAGACCGGCGAGGCGATGGAGCACGCCCACCCCGACTTCGAACATGCCTATCTCTTCAGCATCGGCGTCAGGCCGTCGCAACAGGGCAAGGGCTTAGGCCGCAATCTGATCCAGCCTGTTCTGGATGCGTGCGACCGAATTGGCACCCGCGCCTACTTGGAGAATTCCAATCCGGCCAACACCGGTTTCTATGCAAGCTGCGGCTTCGAGCCTTGCGGTGAGATCCGCCCGACGCCGGACGCTCCGCCACTGGTCCCGATGGTGAGAGAACCGCGCCCGCTCTGAATACGGGCGCGGCTCCCTGAAAGCGCGATCAGGCCTTGGCGCCGATAGCGCCGTGGCAGTGCTTGTACTTGTTGCCCGAGCCACAGGGGCACGGCGCATTGCGGCTGATGTCCATGTCCGCATAGGGATTGTCGACGAAGGCACCGCCCGGTCCGGCTGCGGCGCGCGCACTGCCGGCAAGAGCGCCGAACAAAGCTTCGCGACCGCGCGACCCGTCATTGTCATCCGAATTGTCGAGCCCGGTCAGCGGGTCGATATGGCCGGTGAGGAAATCGGGGAGCTCGGGCAAATCGATCTGCGGGAGCGGTGCCGGTTCTGCCAGCTCGATACGCAGCAGCTTTGCGGTGATGTCCTCGCGCAGCTTGTCGAGCATGCGTTCGAACAGGCCGAAAGCTTCCTGCTTGTACTCGTTGAGCGGCTGCTTCTGCGCGTGCGAGCGCAGCCACACCACCTGGCGCAGCGCGTCGAGCGTAGCGAGGTGCTCCTTCCACTGGTGGTCGAGTTCCTGCAGCAGCAGGCTCTTCTCGATCCGGCGCCACATGTTCGGGTCGGCCTTCGCGATTTTCTCTTCCATGCGGCGGTCCGCTTCCTCGCGGATACGCTCTTCGATGATTTCCGGCTCGATGTGATCTTCCTCGAGCCATTCTTCCATCGGGAAGCGCATATCGAATACTTCGTCGACCTTGGTCTTGAGACCGTCGATATCCCACTGTTCCGGATAGGAACCCGGCGGGCAGTGTTCGCCGACCATCGCGTTGATCGCGTCGTGGCGCATGTCGACCACGACATCGTCGACCGCTTCGCTGTCCATGATTTCCGAACGCTGTTCGTAGATGACCTTGCGCTGGTCGTTCATGACATCGTCGTACTGGACGACCTGCTTACGCACTTCGTAATTGCGCGCTTCGACCTTTTTCTGCGCGGTCTCGATAGCCTTGGAGAGCCACTTCGAACCGATCGCCTCGCCGTCTTCGAGATTGGCGTTCATCATGCGGGCGAACAGCGTGTCCGGCCCGAAGATGCGCAGGAGATCGTCTTCGAGACAGAGGTAGAAGCGCGAAAGGCCCGGGTCACCCTGACGGCCCGAACGACCGCGTAGCTGGTTGTCGATGCGGCGGCTTTCATGGCGCTCGGTCGCGAGGACGAAAAGGCCGCCTGCTGCGAGGACCTTTTCCTTTTCCGCTGCGACTTCGGCCTTGATGCGGTCGATCTCGAGCTGGCGCTTGGGATCGTCCTCGGCGAGGTCGGCAAGCTCTTCCTCGATGCGGAATTCGACGTTGCCGCCGAGCTGGATGTCGGTACCGCGGCCGGCCATGTTGGTCGCGATGGTAACGGCGCCGATACGGCCCGCCTGCGCGACGATATACGCCTCACGCTCGTGCTGGCGCGCATTGAGGATTTCGTGCTTCACACCTTCTTCGTCGAGGAAGCTGGAAAGCAATTCGCTCTTCTCGATCGAGACCGTACCGACCAGCACCGGCTGGCCGCTGTCGTACTTTTCCTTGATCGCCTTGGCGATGGCTTTGAACTTGTCCTGCGTGTTCTTGTAGAATTCGTCTTCCTCGTCGACGCGCTGGACGGGGACGTTGGTCGGGATTTCGACTACGCCCATCTTGTAGATGTCCCAGAATTCGGCCGCTTCCGTGGCAGCCGTACCGGTCATGCCCGACAGCTTGGGATACATGCGGAAGTAGTTCTGGAAGGTGATCGAGGCGAGCGTCTGGTTCTCAGGCTCGATCTTCACGCCTTCCTTGGCTTCCACTGCCTGGTGCAGGCCGTTCGACCAACGGCGACCGTCCATCATGCGGCCCGTGAATTCATCGATGATGACGACCTTGTCGTCCTTCACGATGTAGTCCGTGTCCTTTTTGAACATGATGTTGGCCTTGAGGGCCTGGTCGAGGTGGTGGACCACCTGGGTATTCTCGACATCGTAGAGGTTGTCGGTTTCGAGCAGGCCGGCTTCGATCAGCCGCTTCTCGATCTCGTCGGTGCCGTCTTCGGTCCAGGTGATGTTCTTGGTCTTTTCGTCCGCCTCGTACCACTCGGGATCGATGTCCTTCACGATGGCGTCGACAGCGACGTAAAGCTCCGACTTGTCCTCGGTCGGGCCCGAGATGATCAGCGGCGTACGCGCTTCGTCGATCAGGATCGAGTCGACTTCATCGACGATGGCGAAGTTGAAGGGACGCTGCACCATCTGGCCGCGCTCGTGCTTCATGTTGTCGCGAAGGTAGTCGAAGCCCAGCTCGTTATTGGTCGCATAGGTGATGTCCGCGCCATAGGCGTCGCGGCGGGCAAACTCGTCGAGATTGGGTACGATCACGCCCACGGACAGGCCGAGGAAGTTGTGCAGCTGGCCCATCCATTCCGCGTCGCGGCGGGCGAGGTAATCGTTCACGGTCACGACGTGGACGCCCTTGCCCTCGATCGCGTTGAGATAGGTGGCGAGCGTTGCCACCAGCGTCTTTCCTTCACCCGTACGCATTTCGGCGATTTCGCCGCGATGGAGGACGATACCGCCGATCATCTGCACGTCGAAGTGGCGCATGCCGAGTACGCGAACAGAAGCTTCGCGGACGGTGGCGAACGCTTCGGGCAGGATGTCGTCGAGCGTCTTGCCGTCGGCGAGCTGCTGACGGAACTTGTCGGTCTGGGCGCGCAGTTCCTCGTCGGTCAATTCCTGGATCTGCGGTTCGAGCGCGTTGATCTGGTTGACGATCTTGCCGATGGATTTGACGTAACGGTCGTTGGACGAACCGAAGATGGACTTCATGATTGTATTGAACATGGGTGGGCGCGGGCCTCGGATAATACGGTGATATATGGAAAATGCCCGCGCACTTCGATCGTGCCGGGCATGAAACGGGGACTGTGAATGTCAGTCTATTCGTAGGCGCGATCGGCGCCGAACTGGACCGTGGGAAGGTAGATCACGACCGGTTCCTGCTTCTTGCAGGGGGTCACCTTTTCGCCGCGAAGCTTCTGCTTTCGCTGCTTTTCTTCGCACGGGCACTTGGCTTCACGGGCATCGCTTGCGCCTGCCGCGGCCTGTTCGACACCAACGCCGATTTCACCGCCCAGCGCAGCATGCGCAGGCACGCCCGCGGCAGCAAGGCCGGTCAGGAGTGCAAGGAGGGCGAGCAATTGACGTCGCATATCGGCCACCGAGATAGCGCAGAATACTTAAGGTTTAAAGTCAGGCGGACCATTTTTCCTGTGCTTCGCCACGCTTGCGGCGAGCCCATGCGCGTTCTAGCTGCAAGCACATGGACCTCGAACGCTCCCCCCTCGCCCGACCGTTCCCGCAGATGCCCGCGATCGATGGCGCAGTGCTTCGCGTTGCTCGCGCCCGCTACAAGAACTGGGACAGGGCCGACCTGACCTTCGCCGAACTTGCCGAAGGTACCAGCGTTGCAGGCGTTTTCACCAAGTCGGCCTGCGCTTCTAGCGAGGTCGAACTGGGCCGCGAGCAGGTGAAGCGGGGAACGGCCCGCGCACTCATCGTGAACGCAGGCAACTCGAATGCCTTTACCGGCGTCCGCGGGCGCGAAGCGGTCGAGCAGATCATGGCACAGGTGTCCGAAGCCTTGGGATGCCGCGCAGAGGAAGTCTTCGTCTCCTCGACCGGCGTAATCGGTGTCCCACTGCCCAAGGACAAGGCTCGCGCCGGGATCGCTGCCGTACTGGAAACGCAGCCCTGCGACTGGGAAGAAGCGGCATCTGCCATCGGGACCACCGATACCTTCACCAAGGGTGCAGGCGCTTCTGCCATTATCGGCGACAAGCGGGTCGAACTTGCGGGGATCATAAAGGGCAGCGGCATGATCGCGCCCGATATGGCGACCATGCTCGGTTACATCTTCACCGATGCCAACGTCGAACCCGCTTTCCTGCAGGAGATGCTGTCGAAAGCGAACAACGCGACCTATTCCTGCATCACCGTCGACGGCGACACCTCGACCAGCGACACGGTCCTGGTCTTCGCTACGGGCAAGGCCGGAAATGCCGCGCTCTCCTCATGGGAAGATGCAGGGGCGGATGCATTCTACGCCGCACTGCTATCGGTCTGCCGCGAACTCGCGCAATTGGTGGTCCGCGATGGTGAAGGCGCGCAGAGGTTTATCGAGATCGCGGTCAGCGGCGCTACCGACGATGCGAGTGCCCGCCGTGTCGGTCTTTCCATCGCGAACTCGCCGCTGGTGAAGACCGCGATCGCGGGCGGCGATGCCAATTGGGGCCGTGTGGTCATGGCTGTAGGCAAGGCGGGCGAACCTGCCGATCGCGACAGGCTCTCGATCGGCTTCGGCGGTACCTGGGCGGCCAAGGACGGACAGCCACTCGCCGATTATGACGAGGCTCCGGTTGCCAAGCATCTCGAAGGGCAGGACATCAGGATCGACGTCGATCTCGGCATGGGTGACGGCAGGGCAGTCGTGTGGACCTGCGATCTCACGCACGGCTACATCTCGATCAATGCGGACTACCGTTCGTGAGCGCGATCGATGCGGAAATTCTCGCGCTGATGCAGCGTGTCACCGAAAAGGCGATCATGCCGCGCTTCCGTAACCTTTCCGAAGGAGAGGTCGAGGACAAAGGCGGCAACGACCCGGTCACCATCGCAGACAAGGAATCCGAGGCGCTGCTCCGCGAGGGGCTGGCGGCAATCGATCCGACCATCGGTTTCGTCGGTGAAGAGGTAGCCCATACCGACCCCGCAGTGCTCGATAATCTCGGCGAAGCCTGCTGGATCGTCGATCCGGTCGATGGCACGCGCAACTTCGCGCATGGCAAGCCGCCGTTCGGAGTGATAATCGCGCGCGCAGATGGCGGGCTCGCCCAGTCGGGCTGGCTCTACGATTGCGTTTCGGGCCGGTTTTGCGCCGCCCACCGCGGCAAGGGCGCTTTCGTCGACGGAGAACGCGTTACCTCGCGCTCCACCGGAAAAACGCCGCCAGTCGCGGCAATCTCGCTCATTTTCATGGAAGAAGAGCGCCGCCAAGCGACACGCCGCCATATCTCGCCCAATTACGAACTGGTCGACATCCCCTTCTGTGCGGCCGAGCAATATCCGCGCCTTGGTCTTGGCCAGAACGACGTCTCGATTTTCGAACGCACCCTGGCGTGGGACCATGCGGCAGGAGCACTCTGGCTGGAGGAAGCAGGCGGCAAGGTCGCCCGCCCCGACGGCTCTGCCTACCGGGTCGACGAATGGGACCGGAAGGGTCTGCTCGGCGCGGCGAATCCGCAGCTTTGGCACGAATTGGCCGAACTTTACGCACGATTGTAACTTCCATAGCCAAAGTGGCGCCATGGAATCACTTTCAAATACATCTGGCGCACCCTACCTTGACCTCATCCCAGCGGAGGTGAGCTTTTGACTCTTGGAAATGCGCCAGATTCCGGCAGTGACGAAGCCAGCGAAGATCTTGCGGCAAAGCCTCCCGCGGCGCCCAAGGCACCGGAAGACCGCTACGTCAATCGCGAGCTGAGCTGGCTGAGCTTCAATCGCCGCGTCCTCGCCGAGAGCGAAAACACCGATTACCCCCTGCTCGAAAGGCTACGCTTCCTCTCGATCTCTGGAAGCAATCTCGACGAATTCACAATGGTCCGCATCGCTGGCCTCGAAGGTCAGGTCCATCGCGGCATCGAGACGCCGGGGATCGACGGCCGCTCGCCCCGCCAGCAACTGGATGCGATCCGCGAACAGGTTCTCGCCCTGGAAGACCGCCAGCAAGACAGCCTCGACATATTGTGCGGGCTGCTGCGCGAAGAAGACATTCTCATCGCTCAGCCGGATGAGCTCGAAGAGACACAGCAGGTATGGCTGCACGATTATTTCGCTACCGATATCCAGCCGCTCATCACGCCGCAGGTCATCGACCCGTCGCACCCATTCCCCTTCGTCGCCAATGGCGGAATGGGCGTGCTGTTCCGCCTCAAGCGCGGCAAGCGCAAGGGTGAACTGGTCGAGATGGTCCTGATCCCGGGCAATGTCCCGCGCTTCGTGCGCGTGCCCGGCGACAAGGCAATCTACGTCGCGATCGAACAGTTGGTGACGCGCTTTGCCGACCGCATTTTCCCTGGCTTCAAGATCCTGGGCGACGGCATTTTCCGCGTGCTGCGCGACAGCGATATCGAAGTCGAGGACGAAGCCGAAGACCTCGTGCGTTTCTTCCGCACGGCGATCCAGCGTCGCCGACGCGGGCGTGCCGTCCTGCTCGAGCTCGATGACGAATGCGACGCTTCGGCAGAAGCCTTGCTGCGAGAGCAGTTCGATGTCGACGCTGCGATGATCGTCAAGACCGGCGGGATGCTGGGCCTGCGCGATCTCGATGCGATCTGCAACGAACCGCGGCCGGATCTCAAATTCCCGCCCTTCTCGCCTCGCTATCCCGAACGCGTCCTCGCCCATGACGGCGATGTGTTCACCGCCATTCGCGAGAAGGACATGGTAATCCACCACCCCTACGAAAGCTTCGAGGTGGTGGTCGATTTCCTGCACCAGGCCGCGATCGACCCCCATGTCGTGTCGATCAAGCAAACGCTCTACCGCGCAGGCGACCAGTCTCCCGTTATCGCGGCACTGGTCGAGGCTGCCCAGAACGGCAAGGCCGTAACGGCGGTCGTGGAATTGAAGGCGCGCTTCGATGAAGAGCGCAACATTCGCTGGGCTAACGAGCTGGAAAGAGCCGGAGTCCAGGTGATCTACGGCTTTACCGAGTGGAAGACCCACGCGAAAGTCAGCCTTGTCGTCCGCCGCGAAGAGGACGGCTATCGCACCTATTGCCACTTCGGCACGGGCAATTACCACCCGATCAACGCCAAGATCTATACCGACCTCAGCTACTTCACGGCAGACCAGGCGCTAGGCCGCGACGCAGCGAAAATGTTCAATTTCATCACCGGCTATATTGAGCCCGAAAAGCTGGAAAAGATTTCCATTTCTCCGCTCGGCATGCGCGACATGCTGAACGATCTGATCGACGTCGAGATCGCGAACGCCAAGGCAGGCAAGCCAGCGGGCATCTGGTTGAAACTCAATTCGATCACGAACCAGGCGATCATCGACAAGCTCTACGAGGCAAGCCAGGCGGGTGTAGAAATCCGGATGGTAGTGCGCGGTATCTGCTCGCTTCGCGCAGGCATCCCGGGCCTTTCGGAGAATATCAGCGTTAAATCGATTATCGGCCGCTTCCTCGAGCATGCGCGCATGTGGGCCTTTGCCAATGGCAAGGAACTGCCCAGCAGGCAGGCGAAGGTCTTCCTCACCAGCGCCGATGCCATGAGCCGCAATCTCGATCGCCGCGTGGAAGTGATGGTCCCGATCTCCAACAAGACTGTGCATGACCAGCTCCTCGGCCAGGTGATGCTGGCGAACATCCTCGATGTCGAACAGAGCTGGCGGCTCGATCCCGATGGCCAGTATCGCCGGATGAGCGACGGCTCCCACGGCTTCAATTGTCACGAGTATTTCATGTCCAATCCCTCGCTATCGGGCCGAGGTTCGGCATTGAAAGCGCATGATGTCCCGCGCCTCAGCCTTTACGGAACCGGTAAGTGAGCGGCCGGAAGGTGCGCTCCTCGCGCTGGCAACGGCGTCTCATCCACCCTCCCCGCGCCGTCGTCGATATCGGCTCGAACACCGTCCGCCTCGTCATGTACGAGGGTACCGGCCGCGCACCCGAAGTAGTGTGGAACGAGAAAGTCGCCGCCCGGCTCGGCCGTGATCTGTCCGAAACCGGCCGAATTCCGGAAGAAGCCGAGCGCGAGGCGCTGGAGGCCTTGGGTCGCTATCGTCTGCTCATTCAGGACAGGGGCATCGAGGACGTCCAGACCGTGGCAACGGCTGCGGCACGCGATGCGGAGAATGGCCCCGAGTTTCTCGCCAAGGTGGCAGCGCTGGGCTTGGAGCCTCGCCTGCTTTCGGGTGAGGAAGAAGCCTGCGCCTCGGCATTCGGCGCCATCGGCGCGTTTCCCGGCATGAACGGCATGGTGGCCGACCTTGGCGGCGGCAGCCTCGAACTGGTCTCTATCGGCGATGGGGAATGCAAGGATGCGGTCAGCCTCCAGTTCGGCACACTGCGCCTGCCAGCGCTACGGGCAAACCGCCCCGATTTTGCGGAAACGGTGCACGAGGCGGTGTCGAATGTCGGCTGGGCCAAGTCGCACAAGGGACCCCTGTTCATGATCGGCGGGACGTGGCGAGCCCTCGCCCATTACGCGATGGTCGAAGACGACTATCCTCTGACCGATCCGCACGGCTATTCGATTTCGGTGGAGGATGCGCTCGGCCTTGCCGCAAGGCTGATCGATGCCAAGCCCGCGAAGCTGATGGAGATATCGGGTATCAGCGAAATGCGAGCACATTACCTGCCCGATGCCGCCGCATTACTTGGCCCGATGCTCGCGGAACTCGAACCCGAATGCCTGATTTTCTCGAGCTGGGGCATCCGCGAGGGCCTGCTCTATTCGCGCCTCACAGACCTGCAGCAGCGGCAGGATCCCCTGCTTTCGGGCGTCCACGCCTTTTGCGAACCGCGCGATGCGCCGGTGACCGATGCAACCCGCGTGGCAGGATGGACCGTCGACCTCGCGAATGGCGGCGGCAAGCGTAACGAGCGGCTGCGCCTTGCAGCGGCCCAGCTGGCGGCAGGCCTTCAAAGGGTCGAACCGAACCTGCGGGTAAACCACGCAACCGAATGGGCGCTGGACAAGCGCTGGATCGATTGCAGCGCACGCGACCGGGCGATGATCTGCGCAGCCTTGTTCGGCAGTCTGGGCCGCACTGCACTACCCGCCAAACTGCGCAAGATCGCCAGCGATGACGACCTGCGCGAAGGTGTGACCTGGGGCCTCGGTTTCCGTCTGGCCCGCAGGCTCGGTGCAGGCTCGCGCGCTGCGCTGAGCAACAGCAAGCTCAGGCTCAAGAAGAACTCCCTGGTGCTCTACATCGACGAAAGCCGTGCCGGGCTGGCGGTCTGGCCGCTGACGCGCGAGCTGGAGATGCTGGCCGAATGGCTAGGCAAGGAGCCCAAGGTCAAGGTCGGCGACTATCTGTTCGAAGAGGAAGTCGAAGAAGCGGGGTTCTAGGCCGCAAATTCACTCGCTGGAGGGCGACTTCTCCGGACGCTTCCAGTTAATGCCGTCGGGCGGCCGGGGACCCCATTCATTGGCGTCTTTCTCTCCCGGCACGAGGCCGAGCCAGACAAGCAGTACCAGAAAGGCAAGGTCCAGCAGCCCGAGAGGCACGAGTCCCTGCTCGATCCCGAGCCTCACCAGGATCAATATCCCGAGCAGGAAGTGCACGACGCCCCCGGCAAGCGCATATTTGGCCGATACGCCGATGTCATGGAGGCGACTGCCGGCAAGAATGGCCAGGATCACCTCGAGCGCGCCCGTGCCGCCACGCTCTCCAACGATGCCGAAGGACACAAGCACCGCGATGATGAGCACGATAACGAGCAGGTTTGCCCAATAGGTCCGACGGTTGACACGATAGCCGACAACGCGGTCGAGCAGGTTATTCAC
>JABDNC010000109.1 GCA_013001165.1 Erythrobacter sp. | reverse complement strand
GGTCTGGATACGAGCTGGGGGAACTCTCGACAGTTCCGACTACGACCGGTTCGTGCCCCGTTTCGAGCGCATCGCCGCGCGCGAGCGAAGTACCGTCCCGATGATGATCGAGCTCGCGCCGGATTTCTCCGGGTGGAATCTGGCCGGCATCTGGCGGGATCTCAAGTTCGACATAAAGCACAAGGACAGCTTCGGCCGGATTGCCATTGTCGGCGATAGCAAGTGGGAGGAGTGGGGCACGAAGCTTTTCGATCCGCTTTTCCGCGCAGAATTGCGGTTCTTCAAGCGCTCCGAGCGTGATGCTGCCGAACGCTGGGTGCGGGAAGGAGTAATCGTAGAATGAGCGGCGAGGGAGAACTCAAAATCGATTCGGTCGAGAAGCGCCGCACCCTGTGGATCGTCCTCTGGCTCAACGTGGCGATTGCGATCGGTTTCTTCGTTACCGGTGTGATCGGCGATTCCAATTCGCTTATCGCCAACGGTCTCGACAACTCATCTGATGCGATCGTCTATGGGCTGAGCCTCCTGGCGCTTACTCGGTCTAGGACATGGAAGCGCGGTGCGGCACGCTTCTCCGGCATCATGCTTCTTGTCTTTGCGGGAGGCGTCGTTCTCGACGCGATCCGCCGCTTCCTCGAGGGGTCGGAGCCAGTGGGTGTGATGATGATGGTGATGGCAGCGGTTGCCGCTGTTGTGAATCTGCTCTCCCTTTATTTGCTTAAGAAGTTGCAGAACCAGGATGTGAACCTTCGCGCTGCGACAACCTTTAGTTTTAACGATTTCGTGGCCAATGGCGGAATTATCATTGCGGGCATTATCGTGCTGCTGACCGGAGCGAACTGGCCCGATCTCGTGGTCGGGATCGCAGTCGCTTGCATTGCGGTCTACGGTGGCATCAAAATCCTGCGCGATGCTCATATGGACACACATGATGAGACCGAAACCGAACACCGCAAGGGTGATGAGTTCGGGAGATGAGTGCTACGCATAATCATGGTCGCGGACACGCTGGCCACAGCCACGGAGAGGAGAATCTCAGCGATCGTCAGTTGATCTTCGCGGTCGCGATCAATGTCCTGCTCACCCTCGCGCAAATAATCGGGGGGATCGTGTCCGGTTCGTTGGCATTGATCGCCGCCGCCCTGCACAATTTCAGCGATGCGGCGTCACTCGGGCTGGCCTGGTTCGCCCGCAAAATCGGTCGACGGCCCGCCGACAAGTTGATGACCTTTGGCTATGCGCAGGGAGAAGTTGTCGCGGCGCTCATCAATCTCACGACGCTGCTTATCATCGGTTTTTATCTGCTGGTGGAAGCAATCAACCGGTTCGCCGACCCGCAACCGGTCGAGGGCTGGACGGTGATTGGAGTGGCCGGCATTGCGCTCGTGATCGATCTGGTCACTGCTTTTATCGTCTACCGCGGGTCGCACAATAGCATCAACATGAAGGCGGCCTTTCTTCACAACGTCTCCGATGCCCTGGCATCCGTAGGCGTGATCGTCGCGGGCGTCTTAATCTTGCTTTACGAACTGTATGTAGCGGATCTCATCATCACTGTAATCATTGCTGCCTACGTCATTTGGCAGGGCATATCGCTGTTGCCAAAAACAGTGCGCCTCCTGATGGGCGCGGTACCCGACGACATTGAATTTGACCGGATCGTCAGAGCGCTGGAGGAGCACGATGGCGTTGTTAGCGTGCATCACGTGCATATCTGGAATCTGGGCGAACATGCGCGCGCGCTCGAAGCGCATCTTATACTCGAAACGGACGCGCTGACTGTGTTTGAGGAGATGAAGGTCCGTATGAAAGATGACCTCGCCTCAGTTTTCCAAATTCATCATGCAACATTGGAGCCGTGCCAGGCCACCGAATGTGAACCGGATTTGATTGCGGACCACCGCATGACCCGCTCTCCGCAACACCGAGAACACGATGCAACCTAGGCCACTTCAGAGAACGCAAAACGCTACGGCATCTCATTCCCGGACAGGGAAGAGAGCGATACTTCTTACGCTCCTACATAAGCTCGGGGGCTGGACGCTATGACATGGACCAGGAAGAGTGAAGCCAATGACTGATGAATATGATGTTGTCGTGATTGGCGCAGGCACGGGCGGTTACCCGGCCGCCATCAGAGCCGCACAATTGGGAATGAAGGTCGCCTGCGTCGAACGTCGGGCTACGCTCGGTGGCACCTGCCTCAACGTCGGCTGCATACCTTCAAAAGCCTTGCTACAATCGACGAGCCTTCTGTCCAAAACTAGGTCCGAGCTCGAGGAGCACGGTATCGACGTCAGCGACGTCTCGGTTGATCTTGACAGAATGCTCGCCCGCAAGGCGAATGTCGTCGAGAAACTCACAAAAGGGGTGCAATACCTTCTCAAGAAAAATGGCGTGGAACGCTTCGAAGGAAGCGCCAGGTTCGAGGCTAACGGTACTGTGCGCGTCGATCTGGCAGACGGCGGGACGCAATCGCTGTCCGCAAGGCGCGGAACCATCATCGCGACCGGATCCCAAGTGGCTGCGCTTCCGGGTGTGCAAATTGACGAAGAGCGGATCCTCTCGTCGACCGGCGCGCTGGAAATGCAGGAAGTGCCCGAGCATCTGGTCGTCGTTGGCGCTGGATATATCGGCTTGGAGCTGGGCTCTGTTTGGCGGAGGCTCGGCGCCAAGGTCACGGTAATCGAATATGCAGACGGAATTGTGCCTTCGATGGACCGTGAAATCGCGCGCGAATTCGAAAAGCTGCTGCGTAAGCAGGGATTGGAATTCCGATTTGGCACTAAAGTTACGAGCGCAGAGCGTGCGGGGAAAAAGGTCAGGATCAACTGCGAAGCGGTAAAGGGTGGCGATGTAGATATAGTGACCGCCGACGCTCTTCTCGTTTCCATAGGGCGCAAGGCCTACACCCAAGGCCTGGGTCTGGATGCCGTCGGTGTCGAACTTGATGAACGGGGAAGGATCCCGGTCGGACCAAGGTTCGAAACCAATATCGAAAACATCTTTGCTGTCGGCGACGTAATCCCCGGACCGATGCTGGCGCATAAATCGACCCTCGATGGCGTACGATGCGCGGAGGGCATTGCCGGCCAGTATCCAGGTGTCGACTACAACACCGTGCCGTCGGTGATCTACACCTCGCCGGAGGTCGCGAGCGTCGGGAAAACCGAAGAGGAACTGCAAGCGGAAAACATCGCCTACAAAAAGGGCACCTTCCCATTTTCTGCAAACAGCAGAGCACGATGCAACGGCGATACGCGCGGCCTCACCAAGATCCTCGCTGACGCCAAAACCGATCGGCTGCTAGGTATTCATATCGTGGGCCCGGAAGCGGGAAGCATAATCCACGAGACGGTGGTGGCAATGGAGTTCGGTGGTTCGAGCGAAGATCTAGCGCTGACCGTTCATGCTCATCCAACATTGCCGGAATCCGTCAAGGAAGCCGCTTTGGTCCTTCTGGGCCAAGGGATGCATGTCTAACGACAATTATAGGAATCTATTTTGAGTGATACCACAACAGACCCGGCAGCCGATTCATCTCACCAACATGAGCATGGCGGGATTTTTGGGGAACGTACCGAGCTCATTTTCGCCTTATTGTCTGGGGTATTCCTTGCCCTAGGCTTCGCGATTGAAAAGCTTGTGGAGGGTGGTCCTGAATGGGCACCACTGGCCTTCTATTTAGGTGCCTACTTCTTCGGTGGATTCTACACTCTCAAGGAAGCAATCGACAACGCGCGGGCGCGCAAATTCAAGATTGATTCCCTGATGCTCGTCGCCGCAACCGGAGCGGCGATCCTTGGCGAATTCGCTGAAGGCGCGCTGCTCCTGTTCCTGTTCAGTATCGGCCATGCGCTCGAAAACTACGCGATGGGCCGCGCCAAGCGTGCCATCGACGCGTTGGCAGAGCTCGCGCCTGACACGGCCACGCTGATGCGCGGCGGACAGCAGATCACTGTTCCGGTAGAGGAATTGGTCGTAGGAGACGTGGTCCTTGTGCGGCCAAACGAGCGCCTTGCAGCTGACGGCTTCGTGGTGGACGGTCAATCCGCGATCAATCAGGCGCCGGTCACCGGTGAAAGCATACCCGTCGACAAGCGACCGGTTTCTGATCGTGCGGCTGCCCGACAAAACAGCACTACAATCGCGGCCCATTCTCAAGTGTTCGCAGGCACGATCAATGGCAGCGGGGCACTTCAGATTGAAGTGACCCGAAAATCGAGTGAAAGTACGCTCAGTAAGGTCGCGGAATTGGTAGCTACCGCAGAGACTGAGCGTTCTCCGACGCAGCGCATGACCGATAAGTTCGAACGTATCTTCGTTCCGCTGGTGCTTTTGCTTGCCGTATTGTTGCTTTTCGCTCCGCTTGTGATCGACGAGCCCTTCAGCGCGAGCTTCTACCGTTCGATGGCGGTTCTCGTGGCAGCAAGTCCCTGCGCGCTGGCGATTGCCACCCCGAGCGCCGTCCTTTCCGGCGTCGCCCGAGCGGCACGTAGCGGCGTGCTCATAAAGGGTGGAGCAGCATTGGAGGACCTCGGCACGTTGAAAGCGATGGCTTTCGACAAGACAGGCACGCTTACAAAAGGTGAGCCCCGCATCACCGATGTCATCACTATCGGGACCGTATCGGAGCAGGAGCTACTCTCAGTCGCCATTGCCGTTGAACGGCTCAGTGATCATCCGCTGGCGCAGGCCGTCGTTCGTGACGGCCTGGATCGGCTCGAAGACAAGGAGATTAAGAACGCTTCCGATCTAGAAAGT
>JABDNC010000251.1 GCA_013001165.1 Erythrobacter sp. | reverse complement strand
GCATCTGGGGTAAAGGCTTCGGCGCCACCGGTTCCGCGGTGGGCGAGGTTTGCTTCAATACCGCCATGACCGGCTATCAGGAGGTGATGACTGATCCCTCCTATGACAGCCAGATAGTCACCTTCACCTTCCCGCACATTGGCAATGTCGGCGCGAATGAGGAAGACGTTGAAAGCCGCGGCCTCGGCGCGGTCGGCCTTATCGTGCGGGAGGACGTGACCCGGCATTCAAACTTCCGCGCCCGCGACGAGTTCGTCGAGTGGTGCGCCAAGCATGGCAAGATCGGCCTTTCGGGCGTAGATACCCGCGCGCTTACCCGCCGCATCCGGGCGCAGGGCGCACCAATTGCCGTGATCGCCCACAATCCGCGCGGCCAATTCGATCTGAAGGCGCTGAAGAAGCAGGCTGCGGAATGGAGCGGGCTTGAAGGTCTCGACCTCGTCCCCGGTGTCACCCGTGATAATCGCGAAGACTGGAACGGCGGGTACTGGCAGTTGGGCACCGGCTATACCGAGGCGGACAATGCCAAGCCCCATGTCGTGGCAATCGACTACGGTGCCAAGGACAACATCTTCCGCAATCTCGTGCGGGCCGGCGCAAAGGTCACGGTTGTGCCTGCGCGCACCAGCCTCGAAGATATCCTGAAGCTGCAGCCCGATGGCGTGTTCTTGTCGAATGGCCCCGGCGATCCGGCTGCAACCGGCGAATACGCTGTTCCGGTCATCCAGGGCTTGCTCGAACGCGATATTCCGCTTTTCGGCATCTGCCTCGGCCACCAGATGCTCGGCCTCGCGGCTGGCGCGAAGACGGCCAAGATGTTCCAGGGCCATCGCGGCGCCAACCACCCCGTCCAGCGCGTCGGGGAAGGGTGGGGGACAAGCACCGGCCTCGTTGAGATTACCAGCATGAACCACGGCTTCGCCATCGATGTCGACACGCTGCCCGATACGGTGGAACAGACCCACGTTTCGCTTTTCGACGGGACGAATTGCGGGATCTCGATCAAGGGCAAGAAGGCATTCGGCGTGCAATATCACCCCGAGGCCAGTCCCGGACCGCAGGACAGTTTCTACCTCTTCGAAAAATTCGTGGGGATGTTGTGATGACCACTTTAAAGCACACGCATTCGGCTGTCGTGGCGGCGCTACTGGCATTGTCGCTCACAGCCTGCGGTAGTTCCGATACTGCATCGCAGGCAGCAACTGGCGAAGCGGGTCCTGCAGCAATCCCGCAGGTCGATACGGGCTGGACCGTCGGGACCGACGATGATGGCGCTTTCCAGATGAAGCGCCAGCTCAACCAGCTTACGCTTGCCTACTCGCTCGCGCCCGGCTCGGATGGAGCGCGTGCCACCGTACGTGCTTCGGTGTTTCCCTGCATGAATGGCGAGGGGAACGAGATGGCGGAGGAAAGTTTCACGCCCATCGATGACGAGAGCGGCCAGATCATGACTGTGCGCGATCGGATCGACAGCGTCATCGGTAAAGTGTCATCACGGTGCCGCATTCCGGATGAGGTCCGGACCGACATCACCGCCGGTTTCGACGGCAAGTATTTCTCCACCGACAGCCAGCGCGCAGCGATCAGCGGATCATAGACGAAAGCTCCCATGCCCAAACGCACAGACATTTCCTCGATCCTCGTAATCGGCGCCGGCCCGATCATCATCGGCCAGGCGTGCGAGTTCGACTATTCCGGCACGCAGGCGATCAAGGCGCTGAAGGAAGAGGGGTACCGGGTCATCCTAGTGAACTCCAACCCTGCCACGATCATGACCGATCCGGAAATGGCCGATGCGACCTATATCGAGCCGATCACGCCCGAGATCGTCGCCAAGATCATCGAGAAGGAACGGCCCGACGCCGTACTGCCGACGATGGGCGGCCAGACCGCGCTGAACTGCGCCCTGTCGCTGTTCAATGACGGCACGCTGGAAAAATACGGTGTGCAGATGATCGGCGCCGATGCCGATGCGATCGACAAGGCCGAAAACCGCCAACGCTTCCGCGAGGCGATGGATGCCATCGGGCTGGAGAGCGCACGTAGCGGCGTCGCGAACACCGTCGAGGAGGCCTATGCCGTTCTCGAGCGTACCGGACTGCCTTCAATCATTCGCCCCAGCTTCACGCTTGGCGGCACAGGCGGCGGTATCGCCTACAACAAGGCCGAATTCGAGCGGATCGTGCGCGAAGGTCTCGACGCATCGCCCACTACCGAGGTCCTGATCGAGGAATCGCTCCTCGGCTGGAAGGAATACGAGATGGAGGTGGTGCGCGACCGCAAGGACAATTGCATCATCATCTGTTCGATCGAGAACGTCGATCCGATGGGCGTGCATACGGGCGATTCCATCACCGTTGCCCCCGCGCTGACGCTGACCGACAAGGAATACCAGATCATGCGCACTGCCTCAATCGAGGTGCTGCGTGAAATTGGCGTAGAAACAGGCGGTTCGAACGTACAGTTCGCAGTCAACCCCAAGGATGGCCGCCTGATCGTGATCGAGATGAATCCGCGCGTTTCGCGGTCCTCGGCGCTCGCATCCAAAGCAACCGGCTTTCCGATTGCGCGTGTCGCGGCAAAGCTCGCCGTCGGATACACGCTTGACGAAATCCAGAACGAGATTACCGGCGCAACCCCTGCCAGCTTCGAACCCACTATCGACTATGTCGTGACGAAGATCCCGCGCTTCGCTTTCGAGAAGTTCAAGGGTTCGAAGAACGAATTGTCGACCGCCATGAAGTCGGTCGGCGAGGTCATGGCCATCGGCCGCTGCTTTGCGGAATCGATGCAGAAGGCGCTGCGCGGGCTGGAAACCGGCCTCGACGGGTTCAATCGCGTGCCCGAGCTCGAAGGTGTATCCAAGGAAAAGATCACAGCGTCGCTCAGCCAGCGTACGCCCGATCGCATCCTCAAGATCGCTCAGGCATTCCGCGAGGAATTCACGGTCGATGAGATCAACCAGATCACCGGTTTCGACCCGTGGTTTCTGCGCCAGATAGAAGCGATCATCTACGAAGAGAATATGCTCGGTCACAACGGCCTGCCGCGCGATGCAACGGAAATGCGTCGCCTGAAGGCGATGGGCTTTTCGGACAAGCGCCTCGCCACGCTGGCTGTCCGGTCGGTCGGTGTTGCGGGCGGCATGGCCGAGACGCAGGCGCGCCGCTCGGGCCTGCTCCACGATGCGCTGCGCGCAATGGCAGGCGCGACGAGTGAGCAGGAAGTGCGCAAGCTGCGCCACAAGCTGGGTGTCTATCCGGTCTATAAGCGCATCGACAGCTGCGCCGCCGAATTCGAGGCGATCACGCCTTACATGTATTCGACCTACGAAGCCCCGAGCTTCGGTGAGGCCGAGGACGAGGCTGATCCAAGCGATCGCAAGAAGATCGTTATTCTCGGCGGTGGCCCGAACCGCATCGGGCAGGGCATCGAGTTCGATTACTGCTGTGTTCACGCCTGTTTCGCGCTGGCGGAGGCCGGTTTCGAGACCATCATGGTCAACTGCAATCCGGAAACGGTCTCGACCGATTACGACACTTCGGACCGCCTCTATTTCGAGCCACTGACCGAAGAAGACGTGCTCGAGATCATGCGCACGGAAATGTCGAAGGGCGAAGTGGTCGGCACTATCGTCCAGTTCGGCGGTCAGACACCGCTGAAGCTCGCCGCCGCGCTCGAACGTGAAGGCATTCCGATCCTCGGCACTTCGCCCGACGCGATCGACCTTGCCGAGGACCGCGAGCGGTTCGCGAAGCTGGTCAACAAGCTCAACCTCAAGCAGCCGCTAAACGGCATCGCCAAGAGCCGTGACGAGGCCGCTGCAGCAGCCGCACGTATCGGTTACCCTGTCCTCCTGCGTCCGAGCTACGTGCTCGGCGGTCGCGCGATGGAAATCGTCGACAGCGAGCCGCAGCTCGATGATTACATCAACACTGCGGTGAACGTGTCGGGCGACAGCCCCGTACTCGTCGACCAGTACCTGCGTGACGCGATCGAATGCGACGTCGACGTGATCGCCGACGGTAGCGAAGTCCGAATCGCGGGCGTCATGCAGCACATCGAAGAAGCAGGCGTCCATTCGGGCGACAGTGCATGCACGCTGCCGCCATACAGCCTCTCCGACGACATCGTGGGGGAGATGGAGCGCCAGGCCATCGCACTTGCCGAAGCGCTCGATGTGCGCGGTCTCATGAACGTGCAGTTCGCGGTCAAAGACGGCGAAGTCTACCTGATCGAGGTCAACCCTCGCGCCAGCCGCACGGTGCCTTTCGTCGCAAAGGCTATCGGCCAGCCGGTCGCCAAGGTTGCGGCACGCGTCATGGCGGGCGAGCCACTTTCGAATTTCGAACCATTCAACCTGCGGCCCGACCACATGTCCGTGAAGGAAGCCGTCTTCCCCTTCGCCCGCTTCCCGGGCGCAGACCCCGTGCTCTCGCCCGAAATGAAATCGACCGGCGAGGTGATGGGCATCGATCGCGGGTTCCCTGCAGCATTCTACAAATCGCAGCTGGGGGCGGGTATGCGCCTGCCGACCGAAGGAACGGTGTTCGTTTCGGTCAAGGACAGCGACAAGGAAGTCATCCTACCGGCGGTTAAGACGATCCTTGAACAGGGCTTCAAGGTCATCGCGACCGGCGGCACGCAGCGGTTCCTGTCCGAGCAGGGGCTCGACGTTGAACGGGTAAACAAGGTTGCCGAAGGACGTCCGCACATCGTCGATGCGATTATCGACGGCGAAGTGGCGCTTATCTTCAACTCCACCGAGGGCTGGCAGTCGCTTCTGGACAGTAAATCGATCCGTGAAGCGGCGCTCGAAAAGAAGCTTCCCTATTATACGACTGCAGCCGGAAGCCTGGCCGCGGCAAGGGCGATTGCGGAGGTTTCGACCGAGCAGCTTGAAGTGCGTTCCTTGCAAGACTATTATAGCTGACAAGAACACACACGCACCCCTTCCTCACATTCGACCACACAAAGCTCCGCAAATTCGCGGACCGGGGTCGAATTGTCCGGGAAAGGGGCGCAAAGCAGGAAGGATTTACGCCCCATGGAAAAAGTGCCCATGCTGGCAGAGGGCTATGAGAAGCTGACCGCAGACCTCAAGGTGCTGCGTGCGGAACGGCCGAAAATCGTCGACGCGATCGAGGAAGCGCGTGCACACGGCGACCTCTCCGAAAATGCCGAGTATCACGCCGCCAAGGAACGTCAGGGCCAGGTAGAGGCGATGATCGGCGATCTCGAGGACAAGATCAGCCGCGCGCAAATCATCGATCCGACCTCGCTCTCCGGCGACAAGGTCATCTTCGGCGCGACCGTGACCCTGCTCGATGAAGACGACAAGCCGGTCAAATACCAGATCGTCGGCCAGACCGAAGCCGATGCGGGCAAGGGCCGCATCAGCTACACCTCGCCGATCGCACGCGCGCTGATCGGCAAGCAGCTGGAAGACGAAGTGGAAGTTACCGTGCCGAGCGGCGACAAGTTCTACCTGATCGACAAGATCGAATTCATCTGATCTTCGAGGGTCGACTGAAACCGGAAAACCCCGCCATGTGCGGGGTTTTTCTGTTCAGGCGGTGCGGATCCCTCGTGCCGGTTCGATGGTTTTCACCATTGCCCAGTTCGTGATTTCCACGCCATCGATCTCGAAGGTGCGCTTCTTCATCGCCGTGTAGCCTGCGCTTTCGAAAGCAGGTTTCGCGATGTGACTCGCCTCGGTGAAGAGATGGGTGATCCCGTGATACTTGGCGTATAACGCTGCCGTCTCGAGAAGGCTGGTGGCCAGCCCCTCCTTCGTGTGATCGGGATGGCAGTAGAGATGGTCGAGATGACCGGTCTGCTCCAGCATCGCATAGGCAACGGGTTCGTCGTCTTCATCGGTGGCGATGAATATCTGCGTACCTGCGTCGGCCTGAGCCTGATAGACTTCGGGGCCCGCAAAATTTGCCAGCCACGCCTCTACCTGTTCTTCGCTGTAGGCATCCGGTCCGATGGCTCCGATCGCTGCACGGCCGAGTTCGGCGAGCGCTTCCGCATCGCCTTCCTCGAATGAGCGGATCGAATAACCCATCGTGTTTGTCCTCAGGCCTCGGGGTCGAGCAGCTTGTGGAGGTGGACGATCACGTACTTCATTTCTGCATCGTCGACCGTGCGCTGCGCGTTACCGCGCCAGGCGCTCTCAGCATTCTCGTAGGTGGAGTATACGCCGGCGACGTGGATGCTCTCGGGATCCGAGAAGGTGACGCTGCGAGGATCGGTCACGCGGCCACCCATCACCAGGTAAAGCGTCTGCTTGCACTCTTTTTCTTCCATGATCGGTTCTTTCGCTTGGGGAGGAAATTCGGCCACGCCAATAACGAAAGCGGCGCGACAGGCAAGCCCGTCACGCCGCTACGTGGTTTTGGTTTAGATTCGGTTTAGCTGGTCAGGCGCGCGCGAAGGTCGCGATAAGCACGCGAAGACTTGCGGCTTGCGCGGCGGCTGCCCGAGCGCACGGTGTCGCCCATCGAGTCGAGACGATAACCGGCATCGCGCTTGATACGGCGGGCCTGCGTGCCGGCTGCATCGCTAAGATCTTCGAACTTGTCGCCTGCACCTTCGATCATCGAAAGACCGTATGCGATAGCGGCATCCGTCGCATAGGATGCGAGCGATCCGCCGCGACGGCCGAGCTCGCGGCCACGACGGGTCATCGCGCCGATCGCGAGACCGACGACGACTGCGCCAGCGAAGGTGGCGACCGGGTGCTTCTTGGCAAATTCGATGGCGCTGTCGGCGACATCCTTCGCCTGGTCGGCAAACGAGCGCTCTTCGTTGCGGCGTTCGCCAGCTTCGATGCGGGCGCGCAGCTGCTGGCGCTTTTCTTCATCGGTCAGCTTGCTGTCTGCGCTGATCGGGGTGACGTTGTTTTCTGCTGTGTCGGACATGGGTAAACCTCTTGAATTCGTGTTCGTACCTACAACGGTTCGCGGGGGGTCAGCGTTCCGGCCCATCTGCGGTTTCGTCCCAATCTTCGTCCTCTTCGTCGTTCGCAATGCCTAGCAGTTCGAACAGCGGGTTTCTCGCAATCCACACGACGATCGCGGCCACCAGCGCGGCGAGGGCGCCCTTGTTGTCTTCTGCCACGTCGATGGCTTCCTCGTAGAGATCCATCGCGCCTTCGGTGACGCGGTCCATCGCGCGTTCGCCGAGGCCCTTGTGCGCGAAATCGGCCTTAATGTGCTTGATATCGGCTTCGACCAGCGCCCGCGCAGAATCGCGCAGGTACTTGTCCTCAAGCATACGTGCCTTGCGATCACTCATTATTGTCATCCGAAAACGCGTCGCGGATGTCGTCGATGCGGCTCTTGAGCAGCATGAGCAAAACAACGCCGGAAATGATCAAGGCGATCGTCACGGCTGCCGTTGCGCCCCAAGGACCGAGCAACGGCATCAGCGCAATCACGGCACCAACGGTGAAGGCGATCAGGGCGAGGTGGAAAACGCCAAAGGCGCCGAGCCCGAAAGCTACAGCGCCCTTGAGGCGATTGGCCGTGAAACCGGCGCGGCTCTTCTGGTAGGCGACTTCCGCCTCGGCGTAAGTCTTCCCATCCTCGAGGAGTGCGAACAGATCATCGGTAAGTGAGGGACCGTGTCGTCCCTCATCTTCCTCTTCCGGTTCGTAATCGTCGGGCAGGTCGAGCGGACCTTCGTAGTCCGCCCGATCCTGAGTTTCGCTATCTATCATCTAGCCCCCGGCTGCTGATTGTTATCAGCGACGGAATAGGCGCGAGAGCAGGAAACCTGCAACAGCGGCGATGCCGATTGCGGTACCCGGGCTCTTGCGGACGAATTCGCGGCTGTCTTCGACGAGATCGTCAACGCTCTTCTGGTCGAGCTTGGTGGCATAGTCGTCGAGCGCAGTCGAAGCGCTACGGGCATAGTCGCCGTATTTCGCGCCAAGCTTCTCGTCGACTTGGTGGGCGTTCTCGGTGATGGTCTTGCTCAGCGAGCGCAGGCCTTCGCTGGTCTTCACCTTGCCTTCGGTGGCGAGTTCCTTGCCCTTGACCTTGGCGTCGGAACCGTAGGCCTTGGCATCGGAAACCCAGTCTTCGCTCTTGCCCTTGGCCTGGCCGCGATAGGCTGCGGCGCGTTCCTGGCCCTCGGCCTTGAGAGCGGCTGCACCGGCCTTGGCTTCTTCGAGAGCGGCATTGAAACGGCTCTTGGCTTCGGCGCGGTGCGGGTTGGCGGGGGTGTTGTCGGTGGTTGCGGTGTTGGTCACGGGGGTCATCTCCTTGGCAGTGCTGGTCTTAGCCACGGTCTTGCGCGGCTTTTTCGCAGTGCCTGTTTTCTTTGCGGTGGAAGTCTTGCGCTTCTTCGGAGCGCCTGATGCGGTGGTTTCTGCCATTGCTCTCGTCCTTGCCCTCAATTCGTATTCATTTCCCGGCGTTTGTCACAAACCGGGTCTTCTATGGTGCAACGCAACTTGCGCGCCGTTGTTCCGGCGAATAGAGCGCTTTCCAACCCTCGATCTGGGGGTGTTCTAGTGAATTACAACACCTGTCTCCGGAGTCACGCTTCCAATGACCGCAATCATCGACATCCACGCCCGTGAAATCCTCGACAGTCGGGGCAATCCCACGGTCGAAGTCGACGTATTGCTTGAAGACGGAAGTTTCGGCCGCGCAGCAGTGCCTTCGGGTGCCTCGACCGGGGCGCATGAGGCGGTGGAATTGCGCGACGGCGACAAGTCGCGTTACCTCGGAAAGGGCGTCACCAAGGCGGTCGACGCCGTCAACACCGAGATCCGCGACCTGCTGATCGGCAATTTCGATGCCGAGGACCAGCGCGATATCGACCACTCGATGATCGCCCTCGACGACACGCCCAATAAAGGTCGCCTCGGTGCAAACGCCATTCTTGGCGTCAGCATGGCCACGGCAAAGGCTGCGGCAAACGCCCGCGGCCTGCCGCTTTACAGCTATATCGGAGGCGTTTCGGCGCATGTCCTGCCCGTCCCGATGATGAACATTATCAACGGCGGCGAACACGCGGACAATCCGATCGATATCCAGGAATTCATGGTCATGCCCGTGGGCGCCGACAGTCTGTCGGAAGCTGTGCGCTGGGGCGCCGAGGTGTTCCACACGCTCAAGAAGAAGTTGCACGAGAAGGGTCTCGCAACTTCGGTTGGCGACGAAGGCGGCTT
>JABDNC010000105.1 GCA_013001165.1 Erythrobacter sp. | reverse complement strand
GCTTTGGTGGCGGCAACCGCGGTGGCGGTGGCGGCGGCTTCGGCGGCGGCCCGCGCGGCGGCGGTGGCGGCGGTGGAAACCGCATGCCCGCTCAGGTTGTCGGTACCGGCAAGGGCACCGTGAAGTTCTTCAACTCGCAGAAGGGTTTCGGCTTCATCCAACAGGAAACCGGTGGCGAAGATATCTTCGTCCACATCAGCGCAGTCGAGCGTGCCGGCCTTGAAGGTCTCGCCGAAGGTCAAGAACTCGAGTTCAACCTTGTGGATCGCGGCGGCAAGGTTTCCGCCCAGGACCTGCAGGTCGTGGGCGACGTGATCGCGGTTGAAGCGAAGAGCGAAGCGCCCCGTCGTGAACTGACCGGCGAAAAGGCAACCGGTACGGTCAAGTTCTTCAACTCGATGAAGGGCTTCGGCTTCCTGACGCGTGACGATGGCCAGCCGGACGCATTCGTGCACATCAGTGCAGTGGAGCGCTCGGGCCTGTCCGCTATCAACGAGGGCGAACGCTACGAGTTCGATCTCGAAGTCGACCGACGCGGCAAACATTCCGCGGTCAATCTGGTCCCGGCCGAATAATCCGGACCTCCCCTTCGCGCCGCGTTTGACCAAGCGCGCGCGAAGGAATAGATCGCTGGCAAATGCGCAGATGGCGGCTCCCGTTCCGGGGCCGCCATTTGTCTTTCATCCCGTGAGGAGAGAATACGAGAAATGTCGATCAGCCCGTTGATGCCCGTCTATCCCCGTTGCGGCGTGCGCCCCGTGAAGGGAGAGCACTGCCACCTGATCGACGAGGATGGCACGCGCTATCTCGACTTTGCGAGCGGCATTGCGGTCAACCTGCTCGGCCACAGCCACAAGGGCCTGATCGGCGCGATCCAAAAGCAGGCCGAGACGCTGATGCATGTCTCGAACCTCTATGGCAGTCCGCAGGGTGAAGCACTTGCGCAGCGCCTTGTCGACAATACCTTTGCCGACACCGTCTTTTTCACGAACTCGGGTGCGGAGGCGGTCGAAACCGCGATCAAGACCGCGCGCGCCTATCACCAGCACGAAGATGGCGATGCAAACCGCACCGAGCTGATCACCTTCACCAACGCGTTCCACGGCCGCACCATGGCGACCATCAGCGCCTCGAACCAGGAAAAGATGCACAAGGGCTTCCATCCCTTGCTCGCTGGCTTCCAGTACGCCGAGTTCGACAATCTCGAGAGTGCCAAGGCGCTGGTCAGCGACAAGACCGCCGGCTTTCTCGTCGAGCCGATCCAGGGCGAAGGCGGCATTCGCCCGGCTTCGGACGAGTTCATCCATGGTCTGAAAGCGATGTGCGACGAGCACGATCTCATGCTGGTGTTCGATGAAGTGCAGTGTGGCGTAGCGCGTACCGGCAAGCTCTACGCTTACGAACACTATGGTGTGGAGCCTGACATCATGGCCAGCGCCAAGGGAATCGGCGGCGGTTTCCCGTTCGGTGCCTGTCTCGCTACCGAAAGGGCTGCCCGCGGAATGGGCTTCGGCACACACGGCTCGACCTATGGCGGCAACCCGCTCGCCATGGCGGCCGGTATGGCGGTAATGGATGCCGTTGCGAACGACGAATTCCTCGCCGAAGTTACCGAGAAGGGCGAGCGCCTGCGCAGCCGCCTCGAACAGTTCATTGGCAACTATCCCGAGCTGTTCGATTTCGTTCGCGGCAAGGGTTTGATGCTTGGTCTTCGCATGAAGGTCGAAAGCCGGCCATTCTTCGTGCACCTGCGCGACAATCACCAGCTGCTCTGCGTTGCGGCCGGCGACCAGACGCTGCGTGTCCTGCCTCCGCTGGTTGCCGACGATGTCGAATTCGACGAATTCTTCGACAAGCTTTCCGCTGGCGCGGCAAGTTTCGATCCGGCGGCAAGCTGATGGCTGGCGGCGACGCGCTCGATCTGGCCCCGGAGGTGAGGAGTTTCCTCGACCTGTCGGATGCTGGTGGGGATGCGATCGCCGCCATGCTCGCCGACGCGCAGGACCGTAAGGCTGCGCGCGCCGGCTGGCCCAATGGTCAGCCGGACGCAGATGCCCCGCTTGCAGGGCATGTGCTTGGGATGATCTTCGAGAAGAATTCGACCCGCACGCGGGTCAGTTTCGACATCGGCATGCGCCAGCTTGGCGGAACCTCGCTGATTCTCGATTCGGGTACCAGCCAGCTTGGCCGCGGCGAGAGTATCGCCGATACTGCGCGGGTGCTGAGCCGGATGGTCGATGCGATCATGATCCGGACCGACGATCACACCAAGGCCGAAGAACTTGCGCATCATGCGCATGTGCCGGTGATCAACGGGCTGACGGATCGTTCGCACCCGTGCCAGATCGTCGCCGATCTGCTCACCATGGTCGAACATGGGAAGGCTTTGCCGGGGCTCGAAGTCGCATGGCTCGGCGACGGCAACAATGTGCTGCACTCGATTCTCGAGGCAGCGGGTATATTCAAATTCAACGTCCGGATCGGCGTTCCGAAGGGCTATGAGCCGGAAAGCGAATTCATCGAGATGGCCCGCAAGGGCGGTGCGAACGTCACGCTGACGCATGACGCTGCCAAAGCTGCACGCGATGCGGATATCATCGTGACCGACACCTGGGTTTCGATGGGTCAGGACCACGCTCATAACAAGCTCGCAGCGATGGCTCCCTTCCAGGTCGGCAGCAAGCTGATGGCCGAGGCCAAGCCCAATGCGAAATTCATGCATTGCCTTCCTGCGCATGTCGGCGACGAGGTCACCGAAGAAGTCTTCGAGGGCTCGCAATCCATCGTGTTCGACGAGGCGGAGAACCGCATCCACGCGCAAAAATCGATTCTGCTGTGGTGCTTCGGAAAGCTCGGCACTTAGCCGCCCCCTGTTCAATCGGTCCATGCGCACCCATATGCGCGCGCATGACCGAAAACCCGCATTCCGGTTCCGAGACTTATTCGGGTCACACGCTGAGCTTCACCATTCCTTCGCGCGATACGCGGGGCCGCATTGTGCGTCTCGATTCCGCGCTCGATGAAATCCTGTCAGCGCATGACTATCCGGCACCGATCACCCACCTGCTGGCCGAAGCCCTTGTGCTAACCACCCTGATGGGTTCGCTGCTTAAGGACGATGGCTCGCAAGTAACGATGCAGGCGCAGACCGAAGCGGGAGCGATCAACCTGCTCGCCTGCGATTATCGCAGCGGTGAACTGCGCGGCTATGTTGATTTCGACAATGACCGGTTGGTCGAACTGGGCGCGAATCCCTCGCTCTTCGCGCTGTTCGGCAAGGGCTACCTCGCAATCACCTTCGATATCGCCAAGGGCAAGGGCCGCTACCAGGGCATCGTGCCGCTCGAGGGCGAGACGCTGGCCGAGGCGTGCGAAACCTATTTCTTCCAGTCGGAACAGGTTCCGACCCTGATCCGCACAGCCGTGCGTTCGAGCAGCGAGGGATGTCTTGCTGCCGGAATGCTGATCCAGCACCTTCCCGATGGGGAGGAGGGGCGTGAGCGCCTCCATGCGCGTCTCGATCATCCGGAATGGGAGCATGTTGCCGTACTCGGAGGCTCGATAAAGCATGAAGAACTGCTCGACAGCGACCTCTCGATGGAAGCGATCGTATGGCGCCTGTTTCACGAAGAAGAAGAGGTGCGCATTGCTGCAGGGGCCGAGATCTCGCGCGGCTGCCGCTGCTCGATCGAGCATTACCAGATGGTGCTGGCCAAGTTCCCGGAAGGCGATCGCGCTGAGATGCGCGATGAGAACGGGATCATTATGGTAGACTGCGCATTCTGCTCTCGGAAATTCCCGGTCGAGGCGTAACCGCACGGGCTAACGGCGCGGAATCCTCAGATAATCGCCGTTACGAAACGGTTCATCGTGCGCGTATACTATATTGGGTAAGTTCGTGCGGCCTGCACGTGTGATAAAGGTTGAGTGATGAAGTCCATGTCGAATCGCAAACTCGTCGCATTGAGTGCGCTTCTGGCTGCCGTTCCGGCGGCCGTTGTCGGCGGGCCTGCGCTCGCGCAGTCGTCGCTCGCCATGCTCGACACGCTTGAGAAGGGTGGTTGGGAAGTGCGTTTCCGCGACGGTACTGCGCCTCGCTCGATCTGTGTGCGGAGCGGGCGCGAACTCATCCAGCTCCGCCATAGCGAGCCAGGTTGCAACCGCTTCGTCGTTGAAGACGGCACCAATGAAGTGACCGTGCAATACACCTGCCGCGGCAATGGCTACGGGCGCACCAACATCCGTAAGGAAGCGGGCAACCTTGTCCAGATCGACAGCCAGGGAATTGCGGACGGGCGCCCGTTCCAGTTTTCAGCCGAAGCGCGCCGTACCGGACGCTGCCGATAAACTTGCAGCGCGGGCCGCTTGCGCCTAGCTGCGCCGCATGAACCAGACAGCCGAGAACCCGAACGGAACCGCAGTCGTCCTGCTTTCAGGAGGGCTCGATTCCATGGTTACCGCGGCCCTTGCTCGCGAGCGTGGCCATGCAGTTCACGCGCTGACTATCGATTACGGCCAGCGCCATGTTCGCGAATTGCAGTCGGCAAAGGCTATTGCATCCAAGCTTGGTGTCGAGCGTCACGTAGAGCTGCCGCTGGATCTCAGGCGCTTCGGGGGGTCTGCCCTCACCGATGATATCGACGTGCCGAAGGAAGGCGTCGGCGACGATATCCCGGTCACATATGTACCTGCCCGCAATCTGGTGTTCCTTGCGCTGACCACTGCCTTTGCCGAAACGTCGCATTCTCGCGATATCTTCATCGGTGTGAATGCCCTCGATTACTCGGGCTATCCCGACTGCCGGCCCGAATTCATCTCGAGCTTCGCGGAGACTGCGCGCCTGGGCACGAAACAGGGCGTTGAGGGTGAAACCTTCACGATCCACGCGCCGCTTCAGCATATGAGCAAGGCCGACATCGCGCGCGAATGTCACCGGCTCGGTCTCGACCCCGCATGGAGCTGGTCCTGTTACGATCCGACGCCCGAAGGACTCGCTTGCGGGGCATGCGATTCGTGCCGTCTGCGCCGAAAGGGGTTTGACGAGGCGGGACTTGTCGATACGACGGTCTACGCAAAAGACGCGCCTGCCCTGACGGAGTAGTAACTTGACCCAGCCGACGCCTGCCGAAGCAACCGAAGTTCCAGCAGGCGAGGCCGATACCAAGGTCCCCGCATACAGCTGGTATGCGCTCGGGGTTCTCGTGATCGTCTATGTGCTGAACTTCGTCGATCGCAACATCATCTCGATCCTTGCGGAGGACATCAAGGCAGACCTCGGCCTACGCGATGACCAGATCGGCTTTCTCTACGGGACGGCATTCGGCGTCTTCTACGCGCTCTTCGGCATCCCGCTCGGTAAACTGGCTGACAGCTGGCACCGCGTGAGGCTGATGACGGCTGGCCTCGCGATCTGGTCGGCTTTCACTGCGCTATCGGGTTTCGCGAAGAATTTCACGATGCTCAGCGTCGCGCGCATCGGTGTGGGGGTGGGTGAGGCTACCGCCAGTCCGAGCGCCTATTCGCTGATCTCCGACTGGTTTCCCAAGAAGATGCGCGCAACGGCGCTCGCTATCTATTCCTCGGGCCTTTACATCGGCGGCGGGATCTCGCTGCTTATCGGTGGTGCGATCGTCGAGAACTGGAACCAGTCGTTCCCGGCCGATGCGCCGCTTGGCCTAGCTGGCTGGCAGGCCGCCTTCATCATCGTCGGTCTGCCCGGTCTACTCCTTGCGCTGCTGGTCTTTACCCTGCGCGAACCGCTACGCGGTCAGAGCGAGGGCATCATCACCCCGGCTCCGAAGGATCCCTTTCGCGGCTTCGTCAAGGAACTGATCGCGGTCATCCCGCCCTTCACTCTTTTCGGTGCGGCACAGGCTGGCGGTCGCGGGATCGCTCTCAACCTCGCTGGCGCGGCAGTCATCGGTGGCATTGCCTATCTTATGGCCGACCTTACCGGCAATGCGCAGCAGTGGGGTGCAGTCGGTATCGGCTATTACGCGATCTTTTCTTGGGCCTCGACCCTCAAGCGTCGAGACGAACCGACCTTCTCGCTCATCTGGGGAACGCCGGCTTTCCTTTCGACGATCCTCGGATACGGCATGGTGGCCTTCATGTCCTATGCGGCATCTTTCTGGGCGGCTCCCTATGCCATCCGCATCTTGGAAGAAGCTCCGTCGACTGCCGGCTGGTGGATTGGTGGGCCCGGCGCAGTGGCCGGCTTCCTCGGCGTTATCATCGGCGGACGCATGGCCGACTACCTTCGCGAACGCATGCCGACAGGCCGCCTCTTCGTAGTGGCATTCGGCCTCGTGGCAGCGGCGCCGTTCCTCTACATCATGTTCACGACGCTGGATCCCACGACCTTCTATATCGCAGCGTTCATGCAATCGCTTTGCGGCAGCTCGGCGCTGGGAGCGGCTGCGGCTACCACGCAGGATCTCGTCCTTCCGCGAATGCGCGGCACTGCTACGGCGACCTTCTTCCTCGCCACGACGCTGGTCGGCCTTGCGCTCGGCCCGTACATGGCAGGCCAGGTGTCGACGATGACAGACAGCCTTTCGACGGGCGGTCTCAGCCTGTTGATTGCGGTTCCGATCGGACTGGTCATGCTCTTCATCGCATACCGCACAGTCCCGACGGCCGAAGCGACACTGCTCGAGCGTGCGCGGGCCGCCGGTGAAGAGGTCTAACGAAGCCGCCTAGCGGGTTTGCGTGAGCACTCCGCAGGCTACGCGTGAGCCTGCATCGCCGGCAGGGTCGCTGAGATAGTCATCGGCCCCTGCGTGTATCACGATGGCAGTACCATCGGCGTCGAAGAGCTGATTGCGCAGGATTGCGGTGTCGTCACCGAGATCGACATCGGCGCTGGCACTACGCGACGCGCCGACGACGAGGTTTGGCAGGTCCCCCAGGTGCTTGCCTTGTGGGTTCAGCGAGCCGTGCTCGTTCCCGCCCGGATTCAGATGTCCGCCGGCGCTGGTGAATCCCGGTGCTTCGCACTTGCCCGTCGTGTGAAGATGGAAACCGTGTTCACCCGGTTCGAGACCGGTAGCCAAGACGGCGAGCGTAAGTGTTTGCCCATTCGAAACGAGCTGCGCAGTTCCGGCGGGCACTCCGTTAGCGAAGGTCAGCCGGGCTTCGGCAACGCGCTCGCTGGGTAAGTCGCCGACTGTCGAACAGGCTGCGAGAGCAGCGGTGGCGGTGAATGCGAGAGCGGTCTTGAAGGGCTTGCGGGTCATCATTTGTCCTTAGCGAATCTGAACGTTTCGATAGACCCAACGAAAAAGGGGCCGGATTGCTCCGGCCCCTTCTCGATGTTTCAACTCTTTCGAGTGAATTACATGCCCGAACCCGGACCGTAGGTGACTTCCACGCGACGGTTCTGAAGTTCACGGACGCCGTCTGCGGTCGGAACGCGCAGCTGGCTTTCACCGAAGGCTTCGCTGCTGATCCGGCCATCGGGGATGCCGCGGGCGCTCAGGTAATCGCGAACCGACGAGTTACGACGCTGGGCGAGGCCCATGTTGTACTGCGTCGAGCCCGAGGTGTCGGTGTGGCCAGCGAGCATGACCGAAGCCGTGCCGCAGTTGGCGTATGCCGATACCGCGTTGTCGAGGATCGTCGCTGCTTCCGGCGTGATGTCCGACTCGTCCCAGTTGAAGAAGACGATGTACGGGCC
>JABDNC010000237.1 GCA_013001165.1 Erythrobacter sp. | reverse complement strand
GGACATGCCCGCTCGCCAGAGTCGCGTGGCCGCACAGGCGTACTTCCTCCGTCGGTGTGAACCAGCGCAGTTCCCAATCGGCCTCGCCGGTTTCGTCCTTCACCACGAAGGCGGTTTCGGCAAAGTTGTTCTCTTCGCCGATCGCCAGCAGCGTCGCATCGTCGAGCCACGCATCGAGCGGCATCACGGCCGCCTGGTTGCCTGCGAAGGGCCGGTCGGAGAAGGCATCGACATGCCAATAGGGCAGCTTCGTCATTCGTCGTCCTCCAGTTTGGCGAACTCGTCTTCCTCGACCAGCGGGTTGCCGGGCTCGTCGACATGGCCGACCGGATCGATGTGGATCAGAAGGTCCATGGCGGGAAAGCGCTTGCACAGGTCATCTTCGACCCGCTCGATGATGTCATGCGCTTCCTCGACCGTCATCTCGCCGGGCAGATCGACATGGAACTGGACGAAATCGCGGTTGCCACTGGTGCGGGTGCGCAGATCGTGGAGGTTGGACAGTTCGGGATGCTGCGCCGCCGCCTCCACGAAGGCGAGGCGCTTTTCCTCCGGCCATTCGCGGTCCATCAAATCGTCGACCGCGTCGCGCGCTGCATTGAATGCGCCCCAGCCAAGCCATGCCGCGATGGCGAGGCCGAACAGCGGGTCGGCCATGCCGAAACCGGCATACTGGTCGAGCACCAGTGCCGCGATCACCGCAAGGTTCAGCAGCAAATCCGACTTGTAGTGCAGGTGGTCGGTCTGAATCGCGAGGCTGCGCGTCCGGTTCATCACATAACGCTGCCAGCCAAGCAGCGCGAAGGTGAGCACGATCGCGATGGCCGAGACCGCGATGCCCTCTTCCGCTGCGGCGGTCTGACCGCCCTCGACCAACTGCGTGATCGCGCGCACCGCGATCCCGAATGCCGACAGGGTAATCAGCATCACCTGGAAGATCGCCGCAAGCGCCTCTGCCTTGCCGTGGCCGAAGCGGTGGTCCTCGTCGGCCGGCATGGAGGCGATCCACACGCCGGTCAGCGTGGCGATGCTGGCGATGAGGTCGAGCGCGCTATCGGCAAGGCTGCCGAGCATGGCGGTCGAGCCGGTGAGCCAGCTTGCCCAACTCTTCAGCAGGACGAGAATCACCGCCACGCTGATCGAGGCGATGGCGGCAGAACGCGCCAGCAGGTGCTTCTTCTCGGTCATGGATAGAGCAGCGTGTTCGACCATGCCTCACTCGGCCCTTCACGCGTGAAGCGGCGGCGGTCATGCAGGCGGAATTCGCGGTCGTTCCAGAACTCGATCGCACGCGGGGTCAGCAGGAATCCGGTCCAGTGCGGCGGGCGCGGAATATCTCCTTCGGGATAGCGTTCCTCCAGCGCGGCCACGCGGTCGAGATAGACCTGCCGGCTGGGCAGCGGCCGCGACTGGTCGCTTGCAGCCGAGCCGATCTGCGAGGCGCGCGGGCGCGAGTGGAAATAGGCGTCGGCCTGCTCCTCGCTAACCTCGGTGAGCGGCCCCTCGATACGGATCTGGCGGCGCTGGCTCTTCCAGTGGAACAGCAACGAAGCGTGCATATTGGCGCGGATTTCCTCGCCCTTGCGGCTTTCGGCATTGGTGTAGAAGACGAAGCCCCCGCCCTCGCCCAGTCCGCTGCCGTGGCCTTTCAGCAGCACCATGCGAACCGACGGGCGACCGTCCGGCGTCGCCGTGGCAAGTGCCATCGCATTCGGATCGTTCGGCTCGGTTTCCTTGGCTTCGCCATACCATTGCTCGAATAGTGCGAAGGGGTCGGTTACCGGAATGGAGCTTTCGGTCTCGTTCACGGGCTTGTCCTACAGCTTGGAACAGATGGAACACGGTTCAGGGCGAAAAATACCGGCACGGCCAACCGCGCCTGAAACGGCGGAACTTTCGCAGGTTTCGGGGACTTTGGCAGTGTCATGACCCGTCCCCTAGCCCCACGACCGAAAGTAGGAAAGGCTCTCCGCTTGCGGTTGCCGAGCGTAGCAACTAGCTAACACACCATGGCAGACCCTTATTCCACCCTCGGCGTAACGCGCTCGGCAGACGAGAAGGCGATCAAGAGCGCCTATCGCAAGCTCGCCAAGGAGCTGCATCCGGACAAGAACAAGGACAATCCCAAGGCGTCCGAGCGCTTCTCGGACGTCACCAAGGCGTACGACCTGTTGTCGGACAAGGACAAGCGCGCGCAGTTCGACCGCGGCGAGATCGACATGGAAGGCAACCCCACCAATCCCTTCGGCGGAATGGGCGGCGGCTTCGGTGGCGGCGCAGGGGGTGCTGGCGGCCAGCGCGGCTTCAGGGCAGAGGACTTTCAGGGCTTCGGCAACGAGCAGGTCGACCTCGGCGACATTTTCGAAGGTCTGTTCGGCGGTGGACGCGCACGCAGCGGCGGTCCGGGCGGCGGCTTTGCCGGCAGGCGCCCGCCTCCGCGCAAGGGCGCCGACATCGGCTATACCCTTCGCGTGCCCTTCATCGATGCAGCCACTCTGCGCGACCAGCGAATCACGCTGGCCGACGGCAAGACCATCGACCTGAAACTTCCCAAGGGCCTCGAGGACGGCACGCAGATGCGCCTCAAGGGCAAGGGCGAACAGGGCGCAGGCGGGGCGGGCGACGGTATCGTCACGATCAGGGTCGACAGCCACAAGCTCTTCAAGCGCATAGGCGACGACGTGCGGTTCGACCTGCCGATCACGCTCGACGAGGCGGTGAACGGCGGCAAGGTTCGCGTGCCCACGGTCGATGGTCCGGTCATGATGACGATCAAGGCCGGCACCGACGGCGGCACCGTCCTGCGCCTCAAGGGCAAGGGTTTCACGCGCAAGAACGGCACGCGCGGCGACCAGCTGGTCACGCTGGAAATCCAGCTGCCGGATAATCTGGCCGACCTTGCCAAGCGGCTCGAGGGATGGAAGGACGAAAGCGACCCGCGAGCCGACCTTGGGGCCTAGCGTTTGAACAAACACCATCTTCCCGCGCCAGAAGACCGCGAACTCTACTCGCTGTCGCCCGAGGCGCGCCGGAAGGAAGCGATCCACCTGCGCGGCCGGATCAGCAACCATGTCGGCCCCGGTACGCGCGCATGGGAAGTGGCCAAGCGGACGCTAGTCGGGACCTATAACGACGGCTTCATCCACGCGGGCAATCTTGCCTATCTCGCCATGCTGGCGATCTTCCCCTTCTTCATCCTCGGCGCGGCGATCTTTTCCGCGATCGGCGAGGAAAGCGAGCGCGCCGCCACCATCAACGCGGTGCTTTATGCCCTGCCCCCGGTGGTCGGGAACGTGATCGAACCGGTCGCGCGCGACGTGATCCAAGCCCGCTCGGGTTGGCTCCTGTGGGCAGGTGCGCTGGTGGCCTTGTGGACTGTGGGCAGCCTGATCGAGACGATCCGCGACATATTGCGCCGCGCCTATGGCACCGAGGCGACGCAGGCCTTCTGGAAATACCGTCTGTTTTCTACCGGAGTGATCCTCGGCGCCGTATTGCTGCTCATGCTCAGCCTGATGGCGCAATTCGTGATCGGCACCGCGCAGGAAGTGATCGAGGCCTATTTCCCGCAGCTGGTCGACCGTATCATCGACCTGCAGCTTTCAAGGATCGTACCGGCGCTCGGGCTGTTCGGTTCGCTCTATCTCATCTTCTATACGCTCACCCCCTCCAAATACCGCAGGCGGCGCTATCCCAAATGGCCAGGAGTACTCCTGACGACCCTTTGGTGGATCGCGGTGACCACGATAATGCCCGCGGTGCTGAGCAATTTCTTCACCTACAATCTCACCTATGGCGGGCTTGCAGGGGTGATGATCGCGCTGTTCTTTTTCTGGCTTGTCGGCCTCGGGGTCGTTATCGGCGCGGAACTGAATGCTGCTCTGGCAGAGACGCCCGAAGAAGAGCTGGCGGAGGAAACCGACGAGGAACGGCGGGCACACCTGGAGCAGGAACTGCTGTGCGAAAAGGAAGGATGCGAGCAATGAGCGGTTTGATGGCAGGCAAGCGTGGCCTGATCATGGGTCTCGCCAACGACAAGTCGCTGGCCTGGGGGATTGCAAAGCGGCTGAGCGAACAGGGCGCGGAAATGGCGTTCTCCTATCAGGGCGAGGCGCTCAAGAAGCGGGTAGCGCCGCTCGCCGAACAGCTCGGCAGCGATTTCGTGTTCGAATGCGACGTATCCGACATGGACGCGCTCGACCGCGCCTTCGACACGCTCAAGGAACGGTGGGACACGATCGATTTCGTGGTCCATGCGATCGGCTTTTCCGACAAGAGCGAGCTGCGCGGCAAGTATGTCGACACCAGCCTCGACAACTTCCTGATGACGATGAACATTTCGGCCTACAGCCTCGTGGCCGTCGCCAAGCGCGCTTCGGAAATGATGCCGCCCCTACGGGAAGACGGAACTGGCGGCGGCAGCATTGTCACGCTGACCTATTACGGCGCGGAAAAGGTCATCCCGCATTACAATGTGATGGGCGTGGCCAAGGCGGCACTGGAAACCAGCGTCCAGTATCTTGCCAACGATCTCGGCCCGCAGGGCATTCGCGTGAACGCGATCAGCGCCGGACCGATCAAGACTCTGGCCGCCAGCGGCATCGGCGACTTCCGCTACATCCTGAAATGGAACGAGTACAATTCGCCGCTGCGCCGCAATGTCACGATCGAGGATGTGGGCGGCTCGGGCCTCTATTTCCTTTCCGATCTTTCGAGCGGCGTGACCGGCGAGACGCATCACGTCGATGCGGGTTATCATGTCGTCGGCATGAAGCAGGAAGACGCCCCCGACATCGCATTGGACAAGGGCTGACTTGGCCCGCGTTCTCGTCACCGGAGCGGCAGGTTTCATCGGTGCTGCCGTTGCGGAGCGCCTTTGCGCGCGCGGTGACGAAGTGCTCGGGATCGACAATCTCAACGACTACTACCAAGTCTCGCTGAAACAGGACCGCGTCGCACATGTTCGTGCCGCCGCGCCCAGCGCTTTCGCCTTCAAACAGGTCGATTTCTCGGACTGGGATGCTCTCTCGGCCGCGCTCGATGGTGAGGAATTCGATTCCATCGTTCACCTCGGCGCGCAGGCGGGCGTACGCTACAGCCTCGAAAACCCGCGTGCCTATGTCGAGGCGAACCTCATGGGTCATGTGAACCTGCTCGAGGTGGCACGTCACCGCAAGTGCGCGCACATGGTCTACGCCAGTTCCTCCAGCGTTTATGGTGGAAACGACAAGCTGCCCTTCTCTGTCGAGGATCGCGCCGATCACCCGGTGTCGCTCTATGCCGCGACCAAGAAGGCGGACGAGCTGATGAGCGAAACCTACGCCCATCTCTACCGCACGCCGCTCACAGGGCTCCGCTTCTTTACCGTCTACGGTCCATGGGGCCGGCCCGACATGGCAATGTGGCTCTTCACCGACGCCATTCTCGCTGGCCGCCCGATCAAGGTCTTCAACCAGGGGGAGATGTGGCGCGACTTTACCTTCATCGACGATATCGTGAGTGGCGTGGTCGCCTGTCTCGACAAGCCGCCGGCGGATGACGGCGCGGAAAAGGCTGGCGGTAGCGTGAAGCCGCACGCGCTCTACAATATCGGCAATCACCGCAGCGAGAAGCTGACGAAGGTGATCGAACTGATCGAGCAGGCTTGCGGCAAGACAGCCGAAGTCGAGCTGATGCCGATGCAGCCGGGTGATGTCGAAAAGACCTATGCCGATATCGACGCGATCCAGCGCGAGATCGGCTACCAGCCGACCACCAGCATCGAGCAGGGTATTCCGCAATTCGTGAAGTGGTACCGCGAGTACCACGGCGTCTGACGCCTCAGCTTGTGGCCAGAATCTCGCAGATCCTCGCCGCCGACCTTCCATCGCCATAGGGATTGTGCGCGCGCGCCATCGCCGCATAGGCAGCGTCATCGTTAAGCAGGCGACCGGTCTCGCGCACGATGGTGTCCGTATCGGTCCCGACGAGTCGCGCGGTTCCGGCCGCAACACCTTCGGGCCGCTCGGTCGTCTGGCGCATGACGAGTACCGGTTTGCCGAGCGCGGGAGCTTCTTCCTGCACCCCACCGCTGTCGGTCAGGATCACGTGGCTGATATCCAGCAACCGGGCGAAGTGCGGATAATCCAGCGGTTCGATAAGCGCGACATTGTCGAGACCCGATAGCTGCGCCTCCATGACAGAGCGCACATTGGGGTTGGGGTGCACGGGAAAAATAACCGCAATATCATCGCATAGCGCTATTTGTTTAACCGCATTGGCGATATCTTGCATGCTTTCGCCCAGACTTTCACGGCGGTGGCTGGTTACGCCGATGATGCGCTTGCCTGAAAAACGCTTCTCGAGATCCGATAGAGCGGACGCGAGCGACGGGTCCTGCCCGATGCGATCTGTCACCCAGTTCAACGCATCGATCACGGTATTGCCCGTTACATAGATGCTGGCAGGCGAGACATTCTCGCCCAGCAAGGCATCGGCGCTGGTCTGCGTCGGCGCACAATGAATGCGGGCGATTGCGCCGACCATCTTCCGGTTCGCCTCTTCGGGCCAGGGATGGTGTAGATCGCCACTGCGAAGGCCCGCCTCCACGTGGCAAACGGGGATCTTGCGGTAATGCGCCGCGAGAGCGCCTGCGAGGACGCTGGTGGTATCGCCCTGCACCACGACCCAATCGGGCCGCTCCTCGTCCAGAACCCGGCCTATCCCCGTCAGCGCGCGGGCCGTCAGCTCGTCGAGCGACTGGTTGGCGGTCATCAGGTCGAGATCGTGATCCGGCTCTATCCCCGCGATGGCCAGCACCTGATCGAGCATATCGCGATGCTGCGCTGTTACGCAGACACGGCTTTCGAAGCGATCATCCGCCTCGAGCGCGTGTATCAACGGGAACAGCTTGATCGCTTCGGGGCGCGTGCCGAAGACGGTGACAACCCTGATCTTTCCCCCCATGGGGAAAGACCTAGCTGCAAATTACCGAATTAAAAGGAAAAAATCAGCCCTCGGTGCCGTCTGCGACGACTTCCGGCTCGGGCTTGGGCAGCGCTTCTTCGTCGGGCGTCGTGCCTGCGCGCTCCTTCTCGAGCCGCTCCATATATTCGCGCTCGATCATCTCGACTTCGGCCTGCGTGCGCTCTGCGTCCTCGTCGATCGTCGACAGGCGCTCTTCGCGCTGTTCGGCGATGATCTCGCTGAAGCGGACCGACGAAGCGTTCTCCTTGTCGTCATAGGCCTTCGCGATCAGTTCCTGCGTACAACCGGTGAAGCCGCCAGCGCCAGTGGGCGAGCAGGACATGATGCCAGACTTGCCGACCATTTCGAGGCGCTCGACGCGCTCTGCCCAGGCTTGCGTCTGCGGGCCGTCGGTGAAGCGCAGCGCCTGCGGGATGCGGAAGCGTTCGCTTTCGGCCTGGCGTGCGCAGACGACGATTTCGCCTTCCTCGCCCTGGGGGCATTCGTCATCGCCGTAGACGATGACCATGTTGTAGCTTTCATCGCCCGTATCGACCGGGGTCTGCGCCTGCGCGGGAGCGGCAAGGGCTGCGGCACCGATGGCGGAAAGGGCAAGGAGGGTCTTGGTCATACAGGGCCTCTTGAATCGGGACGGCGCATTGTGGCGCCTTTCCGGGTGAACTGTCTATGAAGCGAGCGACGAAGGCGAAGCGCCTTCCTCAGATACGCTCCGAAATGCGGATCGCCGCCTTGCAGCCCAGCCGGATGATGCCGGAGAGCAGCGGATAGGCAGGCGCACGCTCGGCACCGGCAGCAAGCGCCGCATCGCGGTGTTCGCGCTCGTCCTCGCGGAATTCCTCGATCATCGCGGCGAGTTCGGGATCTTCGTTGGTCGCCTCGAGCTGGTCGAGCTGGTCGGAATAATGCTTGTCGATCTCGGTCTCGACCGCGGCGGTGCAGGCCATCGCGGCCTCGGGCCCGATCAGCGCGGTGGCCGCGCCCAGCGCAAAGCCCGCCTTGTTCCAGAACGGCTGGAGCGCGGTCGGGCGCACGCCGCGCCGCGCCATCAGCGCGTCGAACTTGGCGCGGTGGCCCGCTTCCTGTTCGGCCATGCCGGCAATTTCGGCCGAATCGGGAGCGCGGTCGCCCATGACGGCCAGCTGCCCGGCATAGATGCGGGTGGCGCCGAATTCGCCGGCCTGGTCGACCCGGATCATGCGGGCGATGTGGTCGGGAGTTTTCGTCATGCCTTCTCACTCTTGCGCAGGAGGTTGAAAATGACCAGCGCAGCGCCAGTCGAGATCAGGAAATTGAACCCTGCAAGGCTAACGCCCAGAAACGTCCATGGTGCCTCGTCGCAGCGCACGATCGGTGCATTCATGATCGCGTCGAGCGCGTTCTGCCCGTCGTCCGCCTGCGGCATTGCGGCACAGGAAGTCACGCCTTCCCACCAGCCGTATTCGACGCCTGCATGAAAGAGCCCGATGAGGCCCGAGGTGAGGATCGCCCCTGCGGCCAGGGCAACCCACAGTCGCTTGGGTGCAAGGACAAATCCCATCAGCGCCAGCGCCACGGCAGCGAAATGCGGATAGCGTTGCCACCAGCACATTTCGCACGGGTACAGGTCGAAGCCGTATTGCGAAATATAGGCGCCTGCCAGCAGCAGGGCCGGCACGGCGAGCGCGAAACGCTGCGCCAGGCGCAGGGAGGAAGTCTCTGTCATTGCGCCAGAAGCGCTACCGTCAGTTCGTCCGGCTGGCAACGGCGCTTGGCGTCGTACGACGCAGGTTTTCGAGCGCGTAATGCAGCTGGAAATCCTCGATACCCTGCTCTTCCAGCTCCTCTGCGGTCAGCTGGAAACGCGGATCGTCGCGCTTGTCGCGCTCCATATCCTCGTCCTTTAGGCCGATTTCGTTCACCAGATGGCCGCGCAGGTCGCTCTCGCGCATGCGGAAGCGGCTGCGGGTGGCAAGATCGGGGTCGGACAGCTGCGGGACAGAGATATCCGGACGGATGCCGCCTTCCTGCACCGAATGGCCCGAGGGCGTGTAATAGCGCGCAGTCGTCAGCTTCAGCGCGGCGTTGCGGCCTAGCGGCAGGAGCGACTGGACGCTGCCCTTGCCGAAGCTGCGGTCACCCATGACCACTGCGCGGCGGTGGTCCTGCAGTGCGCCGGCAACTATTTCGCTGGCGGAGGCGGAGCCTGCGTCGATCAGCACGACCATCGGGAGGCCCTCGGCGATGTCGCCTCGGAATACGGTTTCCGCATCGTAGGTGACCGATTCGCCGCGTGCGCGGCCGCGCTGCGAGACGATCCGGCCCTTGGTCAGGAACAGGTCGGAAAGCGCAACGGCTTCATCGAGCGATCCGCCCGGGTTCGAACGCAGGTCGAGTACGAGGCCGTTGAGCCGGCCCGTCGCCTTGAGCTGCAGGTCCTTCCACGCGGCGAAGACATCGCTGCCGACATCGCGCGAGAATTCATTGACCATGATGTGGCCGATATTGCCGTCTTTGAGCTCCCAGGTGACCGGCTCGAGCTCGATCACGCCGCGGGTTACGTCGACGTCGAACGGCTCGTCGCGGCCCGGACGGAAGACTGTCAGGCGGATCGAGGTGCCTTCGCGGCCGCGCATGCGCGAAACCGCCTCGTCGAGTTCGAGGCCGTAGATCAGCTCGCCATCGAGATGGGTGATGTAGTCGCCTGCCTTGATGCCCGCCTGGTCCGCGGGACTGCCGCGGAAGGGCGAGATGATCTTCACCGCGCCATCCTCGCTCACGACCGAAAGGCCGAGACCCGAATAATTGCCGTCGATCATGGTTTCGAGGCGCTGGAGGTCCGAACCGTCGAGGAAAGCCGAATGCGGATCGAGTGCCGCCAGCATGCCGTCGATCGCGCCGTTGATCAGCACATCGTCCTCGACCGGCTCGACGTAGCTTGCCTTCACGCGTTCGTAGACGGCGAACAGCTTGCCGAATTCGGGCCCCGCATTGCCATCGACCCGGGCAAGACCGGCGGTGGTCGCGGGGATCAGCGCGACGGCGGTGACGAGAGCGGCCGAACGGGCCAGATTAGCGAACTTCATTGGACGACTTCCTCAAAGGCACTTGGCGACATTCTATAGCGCTTCAGGCGTGAATGAAAGATGAGCCGATTGGCACCCCAATGGCCAAGGAAATTCGACGAACGTGCCGTTTCGGCCCGTCTCGGGCCGTCTCAGCGCTGGAAATCGAGCGGATTGACCGGATTCCCGCCGCGACGCAGCTCATATTCGATGCGCGGACGGCTCGGCGGGGCGAGGCCCAGGGGAGAGCCCGCGGTCACCTGCTGACCGACCTCGACGTCGAGACGGCCGAGACCGGTGACGAGGCTGGTCCAATTGCCCTCATGCTCCACGATCAGGATGTTTTCATAGCCCGCATAGGGTCCCGCAAAGGCAATCCGGCCCGGGGCCGGCGCGACGATTTGCGCTCCGGGACGCGGTGCGATGGCGATGCCCGAGGCGCGCCCGCCACTCGTGTTGGCCTCGCCGAAACCCTCGACCACGCGGCCCGCCACGGGGAGCAGGAAGCGGTCTGGGGAGGTGGCGTATCCGGAAACTCGGGCGGGAGAAGGTGCCGCCACCGAGCGGGGATCGGCTGGACGGGCGACAGGACCATCGAGCTTCGCAAGGCGCGTTCTCAAGGATCCGGCCTGTTCCATCTGGCCAACCAATGCGTCGAGATCGCGCGCTTCCTCGCCCAGCGCGACCGCCAGTTCCGCCTCGCGATTGGCGCCACCTGCGGCCTGCCGTGCAAGGATGCGCTCCTTTTCCGCCATCGCGACGACGTCGCGGCGGCGGCTTTCCAGCCGTGTTTCGGCTTCGCGCCTTTCCACCAATACCGCCTGCCGATCGCTTTCGAGCGCCCTCGCCCGGTCGAGCTCACCGCGCAGGGCGGCCGTGCGCTGCCGGACAATCGGAACCGTGCTTTCGAGGACAGCCCTTGTGTGCACGACGTCGAGAAGGCTTCCGGGCTGCAGCGCTGACAGGACGAGCGGGCGATTGCCCATGGCCTGGAGCGCCCCGGTCAGGCGGGCGAGCGGTTCGCGCCGCTGAGCCAACCGCCTGTCGAGTGCGCTGCGCTGTTCTTCGACGATCGAGAGTTCGGCCTCCGCCGCAGCGATCCCTGCCTCGGCCTGCTGGACGCGCGCTGCAAGCGCCGCAGCTTGCTGGAGTGCCTGTTGTGCCGCGAGGCTCGACTGCTGCGAGCGTTCTTCGAGCTGTTCGGCGCGCAGGCGGGCATTGCGCTGCTGCTGCCGGGCGATTTGGAGCGCCTCGCGAGCGCTGGTAGCATCGCCCATGGCTGAAAGATCGGTGGAGGTTTGCGCCTCAAGGCCCTGAAAAGCCAAGGCTAGTACGCCACTGGCGGCAAGGCAGGCGATAGCGGCGCGGTTCATGACGTCATTCCTGCATCATTATCCGCTGCGATGGTAGGGGTGGCCGGCGATGATCGTCGTCGCACGGTAAAGCTGTTCGGCGAGCATGGCGCGGGCCAGTAGGTGCGGCCAGGTGGCCTTGCCGAATGCGAGGAGCAGGTCCGCATCGCGCCGTTCATCTTCGGAATGGCCGTCGGCTGCGCCCAGCACGAAACGGCACTCGCGCATGCCGTCATCGCGCCAGCGCTCGAGGATTTCGGCGAGCTTCTCGGACGATAGGTCCTTGCCGCGCTCATCGAGCAGCACGGTCTTGTAGGGCGTTTGCGGCTCAGGGATCCGCCCGCCCGTCTCGGGCAGCTCGGTAAATTTCACCGGCCATGTCAGCCGCTTTTCATAGCGCGCGACCAGATCGGCCTCGGGAGAACGGGCGATCTTACCTCTAGCGATGACATGAAGAAGCAAGAGCAAATCCCTGAAACTCGGAGGTTCCTGGCCACGGCAGTCAAAGGGCGACTGCCCGCCCGCGGTGCTCGACGCGACCCGCGTCGAAACAGCACCGAGGACGCTTGCGCGGAGGCGCTAGCGAAAGACGATTACGCCGTGCCTGCCACCGGCGGTGCGTCTCCGAACGCCCACATGCGTTCGAGATTATAGAAGCTGCGCACTTCCGGGCGGAACAGGTGGACCACGATGTCGCCGGCATCGAGCAGCACCCAGTCGGCCTGCGGCAAGCCTTCCAGCTTTACCGGACCATAGCCGTTCTGCTTGAGCTTTTCGGCGAGTTTCTGCGCGATCGAGGCAACCTGGCGGGTCGAACGGCCCGAGGCGATCACCATGTAATCGGCAATCGAGCTCTTGCCCTCGAGATCGATGGTCACGATCTCCTGGGCCTGGTCGTCGTCGAGCTGGCCGAGCACGAAATCGAGCAGTTCCTGCTTGTCGGGCTTAGCCATGCGTACCACCTTCGCGGTTTCCTTCCCGGATGCAGCCGGGTCTGTATGCGCCTGAGTCATAGGCGATTGCATTACTCCTGAGTTTGTAGGCCCTTAAGATAGGGTGCATCGCGGAAAGGACAACGCTTGTCATAGCGTGGCCATTTCCTCCTCCGAAGAAATCGGACGGTGTGTCACCTGATCTCGCAGGGAAAAACCGGCGTGGCGCGATGCCCAGTCGGGGTCGGCGCGGCGGATGGCCGTGGCCGAACGCGGGTCGGGATCGAAACGCAATGTCACCAGTGCCGGTGCGCTCCATTCGCCCCTGTGTCGAAAGCTGGAAAGAGGAACCGAAAAGCGCCTCAGCCAGGCCATCGCGGGGCTTGCGACAGCATCCCCGTCATAGCCGGGCCGCGCGATCACCGCAATCGGCATCGCGTTTGCGATCCCCCGCCAATCGCGCCAGCGGTGGAACTGGGCGAGGTTGTCGGAGCCCATCAGCCAGAGGAAATCGTGCCGTTTGAAGCGGCGTTTGATCGCTGCGAGCGTGTCGACCGTATACCGAGTGCCCAGCTCGCGTTCGAGCGCGGTAACCCGGATCGGCGCTCGCCTGGCCTGCACCATGGCCGAGGACACGCGGGCCGCGAGAGGCGCCATGCCCTTCTTCGGTTTAAGCGGATTTCCGGGAGAAACGAGCCACCAGATCTCGTCCAGGCCGAGCGCCTCGCGCGCGAACAGCGAGATTCGCCGATGGCCGCCGTGCGCCGGGTTGAAGCTGCCTCCGAGCAGGCCGATGCGGCTCATGCGAATCGTGTCGGGCTGTTGCCGGTCATGTTCTCCCGCCTAACAGCGATGGGACGCCCTGTCAGCGCTGTGAGAACGTTCTCGATTCGCGGACGGGAATTAACCTTCTGGTAACTTTTGTGACGCGCCGATGAACGAAAATTCCGTATCGATGAAACGCTTCGTCCCGCCGAAGCATCGACTCGTGGATTCCACGGGAACTGGGATTCGATTTCGTTAAGCTTTGCCTCTAGGGGTGGTGGCAGGGTCAAAGACCAAGGGACGGGTCGTTTTGGATAAAGATAGCGCCATTGGCGGCTGGGCAAGCCGCATCAACAGCTGGTTTCCGGATCGTGAATTTTTCATGCGATCGGAAGGCCAGGTTCGCTTCATCACCATTTCATCGCGCGTGCAGAAGGCTGCTGCAGCCACTGCGCTGTTCGTCATGCTGGTCTGGGCCGTCTCGCTCGTAGTCGCAGGCTGGGCTCAGTTCAGCGCTTCGGCCGACCGCCAGTCGCTGCTGAACCGCGAAGCGAAGGTCGCAACCTCCGAAGAACGCCTTGCCGCTTACGGCGACAATCTCGACGCGGTCAGCGAAGACCTCGACCGCCGTATGGAATTCATCGAAGGCGTTGCCGAGCTTCTCCCTGAAAACATGAAGGTCGATACCGCAATCAGCGATTCGGCGGGCGAAGCCGCCGCCACGGTCGAAAAGGTCAGTGCCGCATTCCCGCAGGCAGCCGAACTCGCCCGTATCGAAGCGCGCCAGCTTGCCATCGTCGAAGGCCTGACCCGCTACGCTGACTGGCGTTCGGCCCGCGCTGCCGATGCGCTCAAGAAGCTCCAGCTCAATCCCGATGCAGTCGTCCGCCGCGCCAACAATCAGGCAATGGGTGGTCCGCTCGAAGGCCTGTCGACCAGCGCCGACGGCAGCATCGACCCGCGTTTCGAACGCCTCGGCCTTTCAATGGCCCGCATGACCGCGCTGGAAAGCGCCCTTGAAGGCGTTCCGCAGTTCGCACCGGCCCGCCGCGACATGATCTCCTCGGGCTTCGGCTATCGCAGCGACCCGTTCAATCGCCGCGCCGCCATGCACAACGGCCTCGACTTCCGCGGCGCCACCGGCACGCCGATCTATGCCGCCGCCAAGGGCCGCGTCAGCTTCGTCGGCTGGAAGGGCGGCTACGGCAAGACCGTCGAGATCACCCACGGCAATGGACTCATGACCCGCTATGCGCATATGTCGCGCTTCAATGCGAAGGTCGGTGACCGTGTCGCACCGGGTGAGACGATCGGCGCGATCGGAAACACCGGGCGCTCGACCGGTCCGCACCTGCACTTCGAGGTCCGTATCAACGGACGGGCCGTAAACCCCCGTACCTTCCTGGAGACAGCCCCCAATGTTCTCGAAGAAATCCGCCGAGCACCAGAGCTCGCCCACGCCGCCCACTAATCCAGGACGCACCAATTCCATGGCTTCCAAGAGCAATTCCACCTTTTCGGTTCTCGGTTCCGACCTCGCCATCAAGGGCGACATCAAGGCTTCGGCCGACCTGCATGTCGATGGCAATATCGAAGGCGACATTGCCTGCACCAGCCTGGTCCAGGGCGAAACGAGCAAGGTGACCGGCGCCATCGAGGCCGAGAGTGCACGTCTTGCCGGAACGGTCGAAGGTTCGATCACCGCACGCGAGCTGGTCATTCTCAAAACGGCCAAGATAACCGGCGACGTCTTCTACGACGCGCTGACCATCGAGCAGGGCGCGCAGGTCGAAGGCCGCTTCGCACACCGCGACCCCAAGAAGAGCGCGCAGCCCGCTGCCAAGCCGCACGGCGACAGCAAGCCCGAGCTTCAGCTCGCCAACTGAGTTTACTCTCTTGGAGAGGACGAGGGCCGCTTCCGCAAAGACGGAGGCGGCCCTCTCTTTATATGGGTAGCGCGCTCAGCAGCAGACTTCGGCCCGCAGGGCCTTGCGGTCGAGCTTGCCGATCATCGTCTTGGGCAAATCGTCGCGCAGGATGACTTTTTCCACCCGCTCGTGCTTTCCGACGCGCTTGTTGAGCCACGCCTTGAGTTCTTCCGCGCTCGCCTCTGCATCGGGCTGGAGCACGACATAGGCATAGGGACATTCACCGAGGTAATCGTGCGGCTGGCCGATCACGAGGACCTCTTTCACCGCTTCGTTTTCGAGCAGAACGTCCTCGACCTGGCTCGGGAAGACCTTGAAGCCGCCGACCGCGATCATGTCCTTGATACGATCGACGATCTCGAGAAAGCCGTCCTCGTCCATGACCGCGACATCGCCGGTGCGCAGATACCGCTTGCCGTCGCGGGTGACGAAAGTGTCGGCATCGGTTTCGGGCCGGTTCCAGTAGCCGCGCATGATCTGCGGACCGTGGACGGCGAGTTCACCCGGTTCGCCTTCGGCAGCGAGCTTGGTGGGGTCCTCCTTGTCGAGAAAGATCACCTCGGTGCCCATTACGAGCTGCCCGATCGCGCCCTTCTTGCGCACACCGGTATAGGGATTGGCTGAGACGACGCCCGAACTCTCGGTCAGGCCGTAGCCTTCGACCACGCGCACGCCCGTCACTTCCTCGAACTTGTTATGCAGCGGGGCGGGCATCGGCGCGCCGCCCGAAATGCAGACCTTGATAGACGTGACATCGGTCTTGGCCATCTTGGGGTGGTCCAGCAGCGCCTGGAACATCGTCGGCACACCGGGGAAACCGGTCGTCTTGTACTTCTGGATGGTGTCGAGCACCTGCCCCGCGTCGAAGCGCGGGACCATGGCAATCGACGCGCCTGTCACCATCGCGTGATTGAGCAGCGCGGTATTCGCGAAGACGTGGAAGAAGGGCAGCGCCCCCATGAACACCTCTTCCTCCAATGTGCCGAAAGGGTTGAGGCCGGCAACCTGCTGCGCGTTCATCGACAGCTGCGAATGGCCGAGCATGGCGCCCTTGGGCCTGCCGGTTGTGCCGCCGGTATATTGAAGCAGCGCAATACCGTTTTCGACGTCAATGGCGGGAAACTCTGCATGGGCCGGATTTGCGAGCATCGCCGAGAACGCACGGATGTCGTCTTTCCAGCCGACGTTCGCGACCTTGCTGCGGCCCAGCGTCTTGAGCGCGAGCTTCTTGTACCACGGCAGCATTTCGGCGAGCGATCCGACAACCAGTGTCTCAAGATCCGACTGATCGAGAACCTGTGCCGCAGTCCCGTAGAGTTCGGGAACGTCCACCGTCACGAGCAGGCGCGTTCCCGAATCCGCCACCTGCCAGGCCAATTCGTCGACAGTGTAGAGCGGCGAAAAGTTTACGACGATCGCGCCCGCCAGCATCGCGCCGTAATAGGCGGAGGCATAGATCGGCACGTTGGGCAAGAAGAGGCCGACCCTGTCGCCCGGCTCGATGCCGTGGGCGATCAGTCCGGCGGCAAAGCGTTTCGCTTCTTCATGGATCGCAGCGTAATCATAGGTGCGCCCGAGGAAATGCAGGAACGGTGCCTGTGGATTGCGTGCCGTCGTACGTGCCAGCATGTCAGGCAGGCTGGCCGGCTCGAACTTCGCATCCCAGGGGGTGGGATGGTGGTACGCGTAACTATTTACATCCATGTCAGTAACATGGCGCAACATGGCTTAAACGCAAGTAAAAAGGGCGGGAAAAGCGCCTAGCCCTTCCCGCCCTTTCGAATGTGTCGGATGACGATCAGGCTTCGCCCGCGCCCTCGCCCGCTTCTTCGGCGGCGCGCTTAGCGGTCAGCCATGCCTCGGCTTCGGCTTCCTGTGCAGCTTCGGCCGCTGCCTTTTCGTTGGCATCGCGTTCAGCGCGCAGTTCCTCGATCAGCTTCTCGCGATCGCTGGCGCCACTTGGAGCGGCGACAGGTGCCTCACCCTCTTCGGGCGCGGGCAGGTTCTTGGCAGCCTTGGCGACCACGGCGTCGAGCTCGCGCTGCGAACACAGGCCGAGGGTTACCGGGTCCTTGGGCTGGATGTTCTGGATGTTCCAGTGGCTACGCTCGCGAATCGCGGTGATCGTGTTGCGCGTGGTGCCGATCAGCTTGGAGATCTGCGCATCGGAGATTTCCGGGTGGCTACGCAGCAGCCAAGCGATGCCGTCGGGCTTGTCCTGGCGCTTCGAAACCGGCGTGTAGCGCGGCCCCTTGGTGCGGCTGACCGCAACTGGGGCACGCTGCATCTTCAACCGGTATTCGCTGTCGGCCTGGCCCTTCTCGATCTCGGCCAGCGTCAGTTCGCCCGAATGCACGGGGTCCCGGCCGGTGTACTTGCTGCCCGCCAGATCGTCGGCCATCGCCTGCACTTCGAGGATGTGGAGGCCGCAGAATTCGGCGATCTGCTCGAACGACAGGCCGGTATTGTCGACCAGCCAGGTGGCGGTCGCATGCGGCATCAGCGGAGTGGGTTGGTCGGCCATTTAAGCGCCTTTGCTTAAGGGTATAAAATATAAGGGCCGCCCCTTGCGGAGCGGCCGTTGCACCCTGCCATGTAGGCGAGCGCTACGGATTCGGCAAGCACGGCTGCGTAAACTGCGGTTTTTTAACGATTTGCCGCTATCTCGCGCCCTCATTCGAAGACTTGTGGGGGACGCAATGAAGAAGACCGCAATCATACTCGCCAGCCTGCTGCTGGCCGCCTGCGGAGACGGGCCTGATTTCAATGTCAAGGTCAAGGGCAGCGCGCCCATAGTGAAGCAGGAACTCGCCAAGATCGGTTCCGGAAGTGCGAACCTGGGCGGCGTGGCGCCGGTCTCTCTCGCTTCGGAAGGCGATGCACTGGTCTTCACCGTTCCGGCCAAGGAAGGGTATGATGCGGGCCGCGTCAAACTCGCCTTCACCGAAGAAAGTGGTCTGACCAAGGTCGACGTCACCGTGGACATGCCCGCAGTGCCTATGGGGCCCAACCAGGTCCTGAGCGAACAGAAGGTCGAAAGCGAACTGCGCAAGGGCCTCAAGATCTGGGCGCGCGACTACGGCAAGTTCGGAACCGGCGCGAGTACCGACAACATCGAAGTCACCATGGCTGCAGTCGCCATCGCGGCGCAGGCCGCCGACACCAACGGCATCTTCTTCGCCGGCAACGGCGGCTCGAACGACTGGGCTGCAGGCAGCACCAGAGACTGGGACGATGCCAGCTATGACGATGGCGGTGGCTGGGGTGCGGACAGCGGCGCGGACGACTACTACGCCGACGATGGCGGCTGGGGCGCCGGAGGCTAGGTCGCAAGCGACCGGATAGCGTCTCCCGAAGAAAGCGAAGCCGCCGTCACTCCGGCTCGCGGACCTTCAACACGATCTTGCCGATATGATCGCCGCCTTCCATCCTAGAATGGGCGGCCGCGACCTCCGCAAGAGGGAAGATCTTGTCCATCACCGGGCCAATGGTACGGTCCTCGATCAGCGGCCAGGCGTGGTTGTAAATCTCGTCCGCGAGTAGCGCCTTGAACTCGTCCGAGCGCGGCCGCAGCGTCGATCCGGTCATCATCTGGCGCTTGCTCATCAGCTTGGCCATGTTGATTTCAGCTTTCAGCCCGCCGAGCACCGCAATGGTCACATGACGTCCGTCTTCGGCAAGGCAGTCGAGATTGCGCTGGACATAGTCGCCCGAGACCATGTCGAGAACGACGTCGACACCCTTGCCGTCAGTGAATTTCTTCACTTCTTCGACGAAGTCCTGTGTTTTGTAATTGATCGCAAGGTCGGCGCCCAACTCGCGGGCGGCACTGCATTTTTCCTCGCTGCCCGCCGTCGCGACGACCGTCATCTCGAACGCCTTGGCGAGCTGGATCGCCATGGTGCCGATGCCGCTGGTGCCGCCATGGACCAGCAGGGTCTCCCCATCGGCGGCAAAGCCGCGTTCGAAGACATTGTGCCAGACGGTGAACAGCGTTTCCGGGATCGCCGCAGCCTCCGCCATCTCGAGATGGCGCGGGACGGTCAGGCAATGCGCCGCATGGGCGAGGCAATATTCGGCATAGCCGCCGCCGCTGACCAGCGCGCAGACGCGGCGGTTAAGCATTTCAGGGGCAACGCCTTCACCGACAGCCACCACCTTTCCGGCAATCTCGAGCCCGGGAATGGGCGAAGCGCCCGGCGGCGGCGGGTAGAAGCCCTGCCGCTGGATGACGTCGGGACGGTTCACACC
>JABDNC010000181.1 GCA_013001165.1 Erythrobacter sp. | reverse complement strand
CGCAAAGGCGGTGGCAAGCCTGGGCTACGAGCAATATTCCGCGAGCCCCGGCAGCGTCGTTTCGCGTGACCTGAATTATTATCTCTATGACGAAAACCCCGTGTTCCGCACCCCGACGCCCGAAATGCTCGAGGCCACCGATGTCGAAGGCTTCCGCAAAGTCTGGCAGCCGATCCTCGAACAGGGTCCGGTCGAAATCCTGATTTTCGGCGACTTCGATCGCGAAGAAGCGGTCGAGGACCTACGCCGCACTTTCGGAGCCTTGCCCGATCGCAAGCCAATTCCCCAAGCGGTCCTGGCACGCGAATATGCGCTGGGCGATTCCGGTGAGACTGTGGTGCGCTATCACAATGGCGAGGCAAATCAGGCCGCTGCGGTGATTGCCTGGCCTGCGGGTGCAGGGCGCGGCGGCATGCGCACTTCGCGCCAACTGGCCATCCTGACCGAAGTCATCAGCAACCGACTGCTCGATGCCATGCGTGAAAAGTTCGGCGCGAGTTATTCGCCCTCTGTGCGCATGGATTGGCCGACCGACGTCGAAAGCGGCGGTTCGATCCTGGCCTTTGCGCAGATGCAGCCGAAGGACGTGCCGGTGTTCTTCACCGAAGCCGATCGCATCGCGGCCGATCTCACGAAGAACCCGCCCTCGGAAGAGGAACTCCAGCGCGCAGCCGAACCGCTGCGCAGCTATTACGAGCGTCTGTCGAGCGGGAATTACTTCTTCATGAGCGAGCTGGAAGGGTCGACCACCGACATGCGCCGCATGCAGTCGCTGCGCGGTTTCCTGCAGGATTTCCAGCAGCCCTCCAGCGAGCGCATGCTGACGCTGGCGCAGCTCTATCTGGCGGATCCGGCATGGCGCATGGCGGTGCTTCCCGAAGGACAGGAGCTTGCGACGCGGGTTCCCTCGGGCGGCGCTGCAGCGGGTCGCTGAGGCGATCACGGCAATCGCGCTTTTGCCTTTGCCAAGTTTAACCTGCTTGCGCGATAGGCGGGCATGGGCTTGGCAGGGCCCCGCAATTTTTTGATCAAGTGGACTAACGATGACACGCGAATGGGCACCCGATAGCTGGCAGAACTTCGAAGCGAAGCACTTGCCGCGCTATGAAAGCGAAGCCGCGCTTGCCGAGGCGACGCAGGCGCTCGCCAGCCATCCGCCACTGGTCTTCGCCGGTGAGGCGCGTGCCCTGAAGGCCGATCTCGCCGAAGTCGCTGCCGGAAAGGCTTTCCTGCTGCAGGGCGGCGATTGCGCGGAAAGCTTTGCCGAATTCCACCCGAACAATATCCGCGATACCTTCCGCGTGCTGCTGCAGATGGCGGTTGTCATGACCTTCGCCAGCAAGCAGCCGGTGGTGAAGGTGGGGCGCATGGCAGGCCAGTTCGCCAAGCCGCGCAGTTCCGACACGGAAACGCAAGGAGATGTGACGCTGCCGAGCTACTTCGGCGACAACGTCAACGGCATCGAATTCGATGCTGCCGCCCGGCACAACGATCCGCAGCGCATGGTCCGTGCCTATTTCCAGGCTTCGGCAACGCTGAATTTGCTGCGCGCATTCGCAGGCGGCGGTTATGCAAACCTGCGGCAGGTGCACCAGTGGACGCTCGACTTCATGGGCCGCAGCCCTTGGGCCGACAAATTTTCCGATGTGGCTGACCGCATCGGCGAGGCGCTCGATTTCATGGAAGCCTGCGGGATCGACCCGGCGACCGTTCCGCAATTGCAGGGCACCAGCTTCTACACCAGCCACGAGGCGCTGCTTCTACCTTACGAGCAGGCGCTGACCCGCCGCGATAGCCTGACTGGCGACTGGTACGATACCAGTGCGCATATGGTGTGGATCGGCGACCGCACACGTTTCGAAGGTAGCGCGCATATCGAATTCGCGCGCGGCATCGGTAATCCGCTGGGCATGAAATGCGGACCGAGCCTCGAGACGGACGCTTTGCTCAAGCTGCTCGACACGCTCAATCCCGCACGTGAGCCGGGGCGTATCACGCTCATCAGCCGCTTCGGGCACGACAAGGTCGAGGAAGGTCTGCCGCGCCTTGTGCGCGCGGTGAAGGCGGAAGGGCATCCGGTCGTGTGGAGCTGCGATCCGATGCACGGCAACGTCGTCAAATCGGACAGCGGCTACAAGACGCGGCCCTTCGACCGCATCCTGACAGAGGTGAAGGGCTTCTTTGCAGTCCACCGGGCGGAAGGAACGCATCCGGGCGGCATCCATGTCGAAATGACCGGACAGGACGTGACCGAATGCGTCGGCGGCGCTGTCGCGATTACCGATGAAGCGCTCAAGGATCGCTATCACACGCATTGCGACCCGCGCCTCAATGCGGCCCAGTCGTTGGAGCTCGCCTTCCTGATCGCGGAAACGCTCAACGCGGAACAGGCGCAGCAGCAGGCCAACGCCGCCTGACCATCGAGCCCGCTAAGGGTTATCCGCTAGGCTGCACGCTACCCGATCTTCGCGCTCCGTCACCTACTTCGCTGGCAGGAGGTGCTGTCGGTGCGTGCGAGTAGTGGTTCAGCGTTCGATTTCGTCGTGGTTCTAGGATGGGCGATACCCCTTGTGCTCGCCACATGTGCAGTCCTGATCCCGGGCAAAATCGAGCACCCCGTCCTCCTGCTGATGTCGCTCGCGGCACTGACAGCACTCTCCTACCGTCATACCAGGCTTAGCCGCGCGCTCGCCCGGAAGACCAAGGGGCTTTCCCGGAGCGTCGAGCAACTCGAAACCGCCGAAGGCCTGGCAGGCATCGGGCGCTGGTGCATAGAATTGGAACCGAGACGGCACATCTGGTCTGAAGAGATGTGCCGCATGGTGGGCCTCGAAGCCGGCACGGCGCCGACACGCGAAACACTGTTGCAGATCATGCCAAGCGGACTGGATCAGCTCGAAACGACGCTCTGTGCACACAATTCGGATCGCGAGAGCTTCCCGATCGAATTCGAGCTCGAACATCCAACGAACGGATGCCGTGTCTTGCGGGCAAGGGCGCAAAACAGCTTCTCGTCGCAAGGCCAGCGCGAGCAGGTTTTCATGGTCGTGCGGGACGTAACCGAGGAATATTCGCTCCAGCAAGATCGTGAGCGTGCAATCGAACGCGCCGAACAGGCCGAACGGCAGGCCAATACCGATCCGCTGACAGGGATTGCCAATCGCCGCTTTATCATGGGTGAACTCGACAGGCGCATCGTGTGGGCGCGCGATACCGGTGGGCCGCTTTCCGTGGTCGTCTTCGACATCGATCACTTCAAGACCGTGAACGACCGGCACGGGCACATGATCGGCGATCGGGTCATAGCAAAGGTGGCCAATATCGCTTCTGCCCAGACACGTGAAAACGACGAGGTCGGCCGGATCGGCGGCGAGGAATTCCTCTGGATCATGCCGGGCTGCGACAGCGCCGCTGCCTTGCGCGCGGCCGAGCGGCTGCGCTGGGCCATAGAAGCCGGCACGCATGGCGCCCCGCTCCCTGCGGTAACTATCAGCGCCGGCCATGCGGTGGTGCGCAATGGCGACTCTGCTTTGGTGCTCTTCGCGCGCGCCGACGAGGCGCTGTACGAAGCGAAAAGGAAGGGTCGCAACCGCGTGGCGCAGGCTGCCTGAACCATGATCATGTGCTTATTCAACGTATTGAGGGTGTTGCCGCACTTTAAACCGTCAGCGAAATGCGCCATGATGGTTCACGGTCGCCACCTTCTGGCGCCCGCAGAGAGGGGAGAGCGAGACTTTGTCCCGCACTCAAGCCGATCAATACTTGGCCGCCAATGGGCTTGCCGACCGCTTTTCAGCGGTTCGCGCGCTTAGCGAGGCGCTCGTCTCGCCCTTGTCCGAGGCAGATGCGACCCTGCAATCGATGGAAGATGCTTCGCCGGCGAAATGGCACCTCGCGCATGTGACGTGGTTCTGGGAAACCTTCCTGTTGCGCGACCATCTGCAGGGCTATCGCCTCTACGACGAAAATTGGCCCTTCGTATTCAATTCCTATTACGAGGCCGAAGGTGAACGCATCGCGCGCTTTTCGCGCGGCATGCTGTCCCGTCCGACATTGACGGAAATTCTGGCGTGGCGCGCGCATGTCGACGAGGCGATCCAGCCGCTTCTTGACCGGGAGGAATTGCGACCGCTCGTTGAGCTCGGCCTCGCGCATGAGCAGCAGCATCAGGAGCTGCTCCTGACCGATATCAAGCACGCACTTTTTCAGAACCCTCTTGGTTCCAAGATGTGGGAAGAGTGCGCAGCCGCAGGCACTGTCCGGCCGGAAGGTTGGTATTCGCACCCGGGCGGTGTCGCGCTGGTAGGCCATCAGGCAGAAGAATTCGCGTTCGACAATGAAGGTCCGGCACACCGCGTCTTGCTGGAACCATTCGCGCTTTCGGCGAGCCTTGTGACCAACGGAGAGTGGGCCGAATTCGTCGCCGATGGCGGCTATGACGACGCACGCCTCTGGCTTTCCGACGGCTGGACTTGGCTCAACGAGAACAAGATCACCGCACCTGCCTATTGGCAGGAAGAGGAGGCATTCACCCATTGCGGTTGGCAGGCTCGTGACCCCGATGCGCCCGTAACGCACATCTCCTATTTCGAGGCCGATGCCTTTGCCACTTGGGCCGGTCACCGCTTGCCGACGGAATTCGAGTGGGAAGCTATCGCGCGCGGTCAGGAGGGTGATGCCCCTGCGCATGATCCGGCAGGCGGCAACCAGCTCGACGGAGCCGAACCGCCTCTTCCGACAGGCAGCGAAGGCCTGTTCGGCGATTGCTGGCAATTCACGCGATCTGCCTATCTGCCCTTTCCGCGTTTCGAACCGGCTGCCGGCGCGGTCGGCGAATACAACGGCAAGTTCATGAGCGGACAGTTCGTCCTCAAGGGCGCAAGCTGTGCGACCTCGCGCGGCCACTCGCGCCCTAGCTACCGCAACTTCTTCTACCCCCACCAGCGCTGGCAATTCACCGGGCTGAGAATGGCCAAGGACATATGAAAACCGAACAGGGAATAGCGCTCGTGGACCGCGACGAGGAGGGCGTTGATCGGGCTTTCCGCGAAGACGTTCTCGCCGGATTGAGCCAGCGTCAGAAGGCGATCCCCGCACGCTGGCTTTATGACGATGCAGGCTCGCAGCTGTTCGAGGACATCACCGACCTCGAGGAATACTATCCGACCCGCGCCGAGACGGAAATACTCGAGGCTAGGGGGCGGGAATTCGCCGAACTGATCGGTCCCGGCCGCGCTGTCGTCGAATTCGGTTCCGGCAGCTCGGTAAAGACACCCTTGCTGCTCTATGCAATCGCTCCCGGAGCATATGTTCCTCTCGACATCTCGGGAGATTTCCTGCGCCAGTCGGCTGCTGCCCTGTCAGAGAAATTTCCCGGGCTGGACGTCCATCCGGTCGAGGCCGATTTCATGCGTGAAGTCGCCCTTCCCGAAGACGTGCTCGGCCTGAAGAAGCTCGGTTTCTTCCCCGGGTCCACGATCGGGAACATGGTCGCGCGCACCGCCGTCGACCTCCTGCGTTCGATGCGCGCGACGCTGGGGGCTGAAGAGGGTGAGACGCCGCAGCTGCTCATCGGCATGGACCTGGTGAAGGACCGGGAGATACTCGAGGCGGCCTATGACGATTCCCGCGGGATCACGGCGCAGTTCAACGTCAACCTCGCCCGCCGGATCAATCGAGAGTTGGGCGGGACGATTCCCGTCGAGTCCCTGCGGCACACGGCACCCTGGAATGACGATTTCGCGCGTATCGAGATGCATCTCGAAGCAACGCGTGACATCGCTTTCAAGGTAGCAGGCCGCAGCTTCACCATGAAGCGCGGCGAGACGATACATACCGAAAACAGCCACAAGTTCACGCGTCGCAGTGCTAATACCCTGCTGCTGGCAGGGGGGTGGACGCCAGTCGAACGCTGGACCGACGAGGCCGGACGCTTCTCACTGATCCTTGCCGAAGCTACCGAAAAGCGCGAGGCGCCCTAGTTCATCGACGGGCAGGGTGCGATTGCCTATATCGGGCGCATGGAATTGCAGGTCGCCTTCGATGGAATAGCCGATATCGTGCGCGCCGTGCCACGATCGGGCTTGCTGATCGGCACGATCGTTGCGCTTCTCGTCGGCTGGGTCGGCGCGCTCATGCTGCGCAACAAGATCGCCGGTGGCCGGATCGTGCGCACACTGAGTACACTTGCTCTTGTCGGCATCCTGCTCGCCGTATTCCTGCAACTGGCCCGCTTCGATCCGCGGCTAGACGCGGTGACGGAGCTTGGCCTGCCCGAGCAACGTATCGAAGGTAGCGAAACCGTCATCCCGCTCGCTCCCGACGGGCATTACTGGTTGCTGGCACAGGTGAACGGCGTTCCGGTCCGTTTCCTTGTCGATACGGGCGCCACGTTGACAGCTCTGTCTACCAATGATGCTGCAAGGGCTGGTCTTGAACCGAGGCCGGGCGGTCTGCCGGTTATGCTCGGTACTGCCAATGGTACCGTCACGGCAGAGCTCACCACGCTCACCAACCTGCAATTTGGTAATATCGAGGCGCGCGGTCTCGATGCGGTGATCGCTCCCAACCTCGGGCGCACCAATGTCCTTGGCATGAACTTCCTCTCGCGGCTGGCGGGCTGGCGGGTCGAGAATGGCGACCTGATCCTCGATCCCGGTGACCAAGCCGCCGAGTGAGCGTTTGACCGCAGCGCCAGAGCCGTTAAGTCGGCTGTGATGGCAAGCCCCACATCGCTCCCATCTCCGCCAAGCCTCGCCGAACTTCTCGGTCAGGGGCCCGTCTCGCTGTTCGTGGATTTCGACGGAACGCTGGTGGGCATTGCGCCGACGCCCGACGCTATTTTGGTCCCGACCAACCTGAACCTGCGACTCCACTCCCTTCGTGACCGGCTGGCCGGCCGATTGGCGCTGGTGAGCGGTCGCTCGCTGGACGACCTGCAATCGCATCTGGGTTCGCTCGATATCGCGCGGGCCGGATCGCACGGAGCTTCGCGTTTTCGCGCAGATGGCTCGCGATTGGGAAAGGCGCCTCAGGGTTTGCCCGATGATGCAGTCGCTGAATTGCGGTCTTTCGCAGAGACACACGGATTGCTTTACGAAGAGAAGAGCCACGGCGGCGCGCTCCATTTCCGTTTCCGCCCGGATTTGGGTGAGGCTGCGATCGATCATGCGCAGGCTGTCGCCCAGCGTCACGAACTTGAACTGACAAGCGGCAAGTCGGTTGCGGAACTCGTCCGTCCGGGGGCGAACAAGGGGGCCGCACTCGAAGCTTTCATGGGGATCGAACCTTTCGCAGGCAGCATTCCCGTTTTCATCGGGGACGACGTAACCGACGAGCACGGCATGGTCGCTGCAATCGAATTCTCCGGTTTCGGGATTGCCGTCGGGGAACGACAAAGCAAGGCTGCGCGCTATCATCTCGAAGACGTCGCCGCAGTGCACAATTGGCTGGATCTATGAACGAAGCGAACCTCGAACTCTCTCCCATTGGAAACTGCCAGGTCAGCGCGCTGGTCGATACCGAGGGAGGGTTCGTGTGGGGCTGCGTTCCGCGGGTCGACGGCGATCCGGTATTCTGTTCCCTGCTCAACGGTGACAAGCGCGATGAAGGCGTCTGGCGTTTCGAGCTGGAGGGGCAGATGTCCTCCAGCCAGCACTATATTCGCAATACGCCGATCCTCGTCACGCGCCTCGAAGCGGAAGACGGCAGCGCGCTCGACGTCTATGACTTTGCCCCTCGCTTCGAGCGGTCCGGGCGCATGTATCGCCCCGTGGCCTTCGCCCGTATCGTTAGGCCGGTTTCGGGTGCGCCGCGCCTTCGCGTCAGGCTCGCGCCGATGAAGAACTATGGCGAGGATCTGGCCAAGACCACCAACGGAACCAACCATGTCCGCTACCTTGTCGGTGACCAGGCATTGCGCCTCTCGACCGATGCGCCGGTCGGCTACCTTATCGAGGGACGCAGTTACCGGGTCGAAAGCGACCAGCATTTCTTCCTCGGCCCCGATGAGCCGTTCGTAGGCAATATCCGTAGCGAGTTGCGCCGGATGGAAGCGAGCACGAAGAAATACTGGCAGCACTGGGTGCGTGGCCTGCACATCCCGCTCGAATGGCAGGAAGAGGTTATCCGTGCCGCAATCGCTCTCAAGCTCTGCCAGCATGAAGAAACGGGCGCGATCGTCGCCGCCCTGACGACATCCATACCCGAAGCGCCCGGAAGCCAGCGCAACTGGGATTATCGCTACTGCTGGATCCGCGACAGCTACTACACCGTGCAGGCGCTGAACCGCCTGGGGGCGCTCGACGTTTTGGAGAAGTATCTCGCCTACCTGCGCAACATCATCGACCAGGCACGCGGCGGGCAGATCCAGCCGCTTTATTCGGTCATGGGCGATACCGAACTGCATGAAAGCGAAGCCGAACATCTCGCCGGCTATCGCGGCAATGGGCCGGTCCGTATCGGCAATGCCGCCTACAAGCAGGTGCAATATGACTGCTACGGCCAGATCGTCATGCCGACTGCACAGGCGTTCTTCGACACGCGCCTGCTGCGAATGGCCGACGACCGCGATTTCGCCCATCTCGAGGAAGTGGGCGAGGCCGCGTGGGCCAAGCACGACAAGCCTGACGCCGGCCTGTGGGAATTCCGCACACGTCAGGAAGTGCACACCTATTCCGCCGTGATGTGCTGGGCGGCCTGCGACCGGCTGGCCAACGTGGCAGCGCGCCTCGGCAAGGGCGATCGCGTCACCTTCTGGAAGCAGCGGGCAGAGGCGATCCGCGCGAAGATCGATGCCGAGGCATGGAACGAGGAAGGCCAGCATTACGGGGCCAGCTTCGAAAGCGACTATCTCGACGCAAGCCTCCTACAGATGGTCGAGCTGCGTTACCTCAAGGGCGATGACGAGCGCTTCCTCAAGACCTTCGAAGCGGTCGAGCGCGATTTGCGGCGGGGAGACCACATGCTCCGCTATGCTGCCGAGGATGATTTCGGGGCGCCCGAGACCGCGTTCAACGTCTGCACATTCTGGCTGATCGAAGCCCTGCACCTGACCGGTCGCAGCCAAGAGGCGCGCGATCTTTTCTGCTCGATGCTCAGCCACACGACCAGATCGGGCATGTTGAGCGAGGACCTCGACTATGAGACTGATGAGCTTTGGGGGAACTTCCCCCAGACCTATTCGCTAGTAGGTATCATCAATTCAGCAGGTCATCTCTCGAAAAGCTGGAGCGAGGTACGGTGAGTACCGACGCCCGCCTTGTCGTGATCTCCAACCGCGTTGCGGTGCCGAAGGCACGCGGGGCGGCGGGTGCGCAGGGGGGGCTCGCGGGCGCTTTGCATTCGGCGCTGAAAAGCCGCAAGGGTCTTTGGTTCGGCTGGTCGGGCGAGGAAAGCGACACCGGGCGCACCGGTAATATCGCCACGCAGACGAACGATGGTGTCACTACGGCGACCATCGACCTGTCGCAGCGAGATATCGAGGAATATTATAACGGCTACGCCAATTCGACGCTCTGGCCGCTGTTCCACTATCGTCTCGACCTTGCGAAATACGAAAGAGAAACCGGCAAGGGCTATGAGCGGGTCAACGAGCGTTTTGCCGAACTCGTCACTCCGCTTCTCGAAGATGACGACGTTGTCTGGGTTCACGATTATCACCTGATACCGCTGGGCGAACGGCTGAAATCGCGTGGCTGCAAGAACCGTATCGGCTTCTTCCTGCACATCCCCTGGCCCGCCGCTCGCCTGTTCGTCTCGCTGCCCTATCACGAGCGGTTGGTGCGCACGATGCTGCACTATGATCTCGTCGGGTTCCAGACGCAGGAATGGCTCGACAGCTTCCTTCACTATTGCCGCACCGAGCTGGGCGCACAGGTGGATGAGGACAGCGGCGAGGTCACCCTCGACGGGCGTACCACCATTGCCCGCGCCTATCCGATCGGGATCGATTGGGACCATTTCAACGGCCTCGGAGCAACCAAGGGCGCATGGCAGGCAGAGCAACGCCTCGTGGACTCCACCCGGGGCCGTACCGCCATGATAGGCGTCGACCGGCTCGATTATTCCAAGGGTCTGCCCGAGCGCCTCGACGGCATATCGCGCTTTTTCGACAAGTATCCGGAACGCACTCGTGATCTCGTGTTCGTCCAGATCGCCCCGCCCAGCCGCGAGGATGTCGACAGCTACCAGCAAATCCGCGCCACGCTCGAGCAGAAGGCTGGCCAGATCAACGGCGCGCGCAGCGAAGTCGATCTCGTGCCAGTGCGCTACGTCAACCGCGGATACACGCATGCCGAGCTGTTCGGCTTCTTCCGCGCATCCAAGATCGGGTTGGTCACGCCGTTGCGCGACGGCATGAACCTTGTCGCGAAGGAATACCTCGCTGCACAGGATCCTGAAGATCCCGGCGTGCTGATCCTTTCGCGTTTCGCCGGGGCAGCAGCCCAAATGCAGGACGCATTGCTCGTCAATCCGCATAGTCCCGACGACCTTGCACACGCTATCCGCACCGCGCTCGATATGCCGCAGGACGAACGCAAGGAGCGTTACAACAGCCTGATCGGAACCGTGCGGGACGACAATGTGCAAGACTGGACGAGCAATTTCCTCGCCGATCTGGATAGCAGCCGCGACTAAACTTTCAGGACACGGCCCGGTTCGATGGTGAATCGCGCCAGCGACCGGCTGCGAACTCCAGATGCTCGGTCAGTTCGCGATGGCGCGGCTTGTCCGATCGGGGGCGGAGGATTTCTTCGACTTCACGCAGCAATGCCGCCGGTTCGAACGGTTTGCGGACATAGGCCTGCGCACCATTGAAATAGGCCTGGTTTTCATCCTCCACGCCCGACATGCCGGTGAACATGATGACCGGAAGGTCGTAATTCTCGGCAGACGATCGCAGTGACCTGAGTACCTGGCTTCCACTGATTCCAGGCATGTCTTGATCGAGAAGGAGGAGGTCGGGTCGCCGCCACTGGAGCAGGTCCAGCGCCTTTTCGCCGTCGCCGACCCAGCCGCAGGCATAACCTGCGTCCATCAGCAACTGGCACGCCAGCTCGGCAATGATCTCATCGTCGTCCACGATCAGGATATGCGGCAACTACTCCTCCTTTTGCGGCTCGTGGCGGCAGTGGCGAGGGAAGTCGCAAAACGCAGTGAGTGCGGCAATACGCATTGTTACGGGGGGCTGCGGCTGGCACTGACCTTCTCATGATTCGCGATCCATTCCTTCCGACTGACGGCATCCACAATTTTCGCGATTTCGGCGGCTGGGAAATCACCGGCACCGGAAGAGTGAAGAGCGGGCTGCTGTGGCGCTCCGGACAGCATGTCGGCGCCAGCGATGCCGACCTGCAAGCGATCGATGCGCTCGGCATCAAGACCGTCATCGACCTGCGCGGTGTTTCCGAGCGTGAGCGCAATCCCTGTCGCCGCGCGCCGGATTGGAATGGCGAGGTCATAGCCTTCGAGGGGGAGACCAGTTCTAGCCCGCCGCACATGGATGTAGCGCCCGACACGACGACCGCCGAATTTGCGCGCGAGCGGATGATCGGCGTCTACACCCGCATGCCGCGCAATCCCGCGATGACAGAAATGTTCTCGCGCTATTTCGGGGCATTGGCCGATCGTGAAGGGGCAAGCCTCGTTCACTGTTTCGCCGGCAAGGATCGTACCGGCGTCGCCGCCATGCTGGTGCTGCACGTGCTGGGTGCTGACAAGGATCAGCAGATGGCGGAATTCCTGCGCACCAATGATGCGCCCACGCTGGAGGTTCTGGCGAGCCAGTCGGTCCCGGGTATCGAGGCACGGCTCGGGCGCAAGCTCGACGAGGAGGCGATCAGGGCGCTTCTCGAAGTCCAGGAGGATTATCTCGCCACCTTCTGGCGGGTGGTCGAAGAGGACCACGGATCGCTCGACCGGTACCTCGAAAACGCTTTAGGTGTGGATGAGGTGTTGAAGGACCGGCTGCGCGCGCGCTTCGTGGCGTGACTCTGCGCAGGGCAATCCCCATATAGTCCCTCTACTTCAATCCAGACGTACCAAGAGACTCCGACATGGCTACCCATCGCACCAAGATGCTTATCATCGGCTCCGGCCCCGCAGGCTATTCCGCGGCAATCTACGCCGCGCGTGCGATGATGGAGCCGATCGTGGTGCAGGGCCTCCAGCCCGGCGGTCAGCTGACGATCACTACCGATGTCGAAAACTATCCCGGCTTCGCCGACGTCATCCAGGGACCGTGGCTCATGGAGCAGATGCAGAAGCAGGCGGAACACGTCGGCACGCGCATGATGTGGGACACGATCGTCGACGTAGATGTATCGAAGGGCTCTCCTTTCACGGCCAAAGGCGACAGCGGCGACGAATACATTGCCGACGTTCTGGTCATCTGCACCGGCGCGCAGGCCAAGTGGCTGGGCGTTCCGGGCGAAATGGAACTGGGCGGCAAGGGCGTTTCGGCCTGCGCGACTTGTGACGGCTTTTTCTACCGCGGCAAGAAGGTCGCGGTGATCGGCGGCGGTAATACCGCTGTCGAAGAGGCGCTGTACCTCACCAACCACTCCGACGATGTGACGCTGATTCACCGCCGCGATGAACTGCGTGCGGAGAAGATCCTGCAGGAACGGCTCCTCAACCACCCGAAGATCACCGTCCTCTGGAACAAGACGGTCGAGAGCTTCGAGGCGGGCGAAAATGGCGCACTTGGCCATCTCAACCTGCGCGACACGGTCACTGGCGCCGACAGCACGTTCGCGACCGACGGGGCTTTCGTCGCTATCGGCCACGCCCCCGCGACCGAACTGTTCAAGGGCAAGCTGCCGATGGACGATGGCGGCTACCTGCTGACCGAACCCGGCTCGCCCAAGACCGAGATTCCGGGCGTTTTCGCAGCTGGCGACGTGACCGACCACACCTATCGCCAGGCGGTTACCGCCGCTGGCATGGGCTGCATGGCCGCGCTCGATGCCGAGCGCTTCCTAGCGACGCTGGAAGTGGCGGAGCGCGAAGCGGCCGAATAAGCCGCTCCGGCACTCCGCCGGACTTCATTACATGTGGATATCGAACGCCCAGATTGCGGCGTGGAAGATCAGTGCGATCAGCACCAGGCTCGAGAGGGCGAACAGCACGAAGCGCGCCATCACCTTGTTCGCAGTCGCCTGAACGATCGAGTGGATGATCCTGAGGCCGACGTAGATCCACGCCAGCAGCGCGTTCATTCCGTCGCCCATGCCGACCATGGCGAGCAATAGCGCGGTGGCATAGAACACCGTCGGCTGTTCGTGCAGGTGGTTGTAATTATGCGCTTTCCACTGGACTTCCGCGGGAAGGGCTTCGTCCAGCCCCTTGGTCTTGCGGGCATCGTCCGGCTGGATGCCGGCCTTGCTCATCGCGGGAATGCGGGTGGCATACATCCAGAGCCACATCACCATCGTCCATGCGAGCAGGACGACGACGGGCTGGAGAATTTCGGCTTGAATCACGTGTTTCTCTCCTGATCAGGCAGGGGCGAGCGAAGGATCGAACAGCAGCGTTGCCATGACCGCCCGGACGGCGAGCACGGTCAGCGCTACGCTAGCAAGGACGAAGATCAGGAAGCGCAGCTTCACGATGTTAACGGTCGCCTGGTAGAGCGAATGCACGATGCGCAATGCCACATAGGCCCACGCCAGCAGCACATCGACCGCACCCGCACCCATGATCGCAAGGATCACCACCGTCGGATAGAATATCGTCGGCTGTTCCATGAGATGCGCGTAATTGTGCGCTTTCCACTGCACCTTGTCGGGTATCACGCCATCAAGGTCCTGCCCGCGTCCGCCGGGCTTCGCATCGCCAAGGCCGCCACCGACCTTCTTGATCGCCGGAAGCCGCGTGAACGCCATCCAGTACAGCATGACGAGCGACCACAGCACGAGCACCGCTGCCGGTGCGAGCATTTGAGCCTGCATTTCGGTATTTCCCTCCCAGTTGCAATTGCAGATCTGTCGCGCAGGGCAGCGAATGTCAAACCTGCGCGATGGTCCGGGCAAAGCTCTGCGCGTCTGTATTGCCGCCGGTGACCATGATCACCGTGTCCTCGTCCACAGGCACCTTGCCCGCCAGCGCGGCGGCGAGGGCAGCGGCGCCACCCGGTTCGACGACGAGGTTGAGCTTTGCAAAAGCGAAACGCTGGGCTGCACGAACTTCCTCGTCGCTGACCGATACACCGGGCTCGGCGCGGCCTTTCAGAACGTCGAGGTTCACCTGTTTGGTGGCATCGGGCTGCAAGGCGTCGCAGATCGTCGATGGCGGATCATCGCCGACCCGCACGATCTCGCCCGCGGCCATGGCCTGTCCGACCATGTCCCATCCATCGGGTTCGACGACGTGGATCGCGCTTTCGGGACAGGCGAGGGCGAGGCCTGCCGCAAGGCCGCCGCCGCCACAGCAGACGACCAGCCGCGACGGCGCGTGGCCAAGCTGCGCCTCGATCTCGACCCCGGCGCTACCCTGACCCTCGATTACCCACGGATCGCCGAAAGCATGGACGAGCGTACCCCCGCGCTCTGCAATCAGCCTGGCGGCGACCTCGTCGCGGTCCTCACCGGGGCGCTCGTAGAGTACGATCTCCGCCCCCAGCTCGGCCGTTGCTTCAAGCTTCACCTTCGGGGCATTGCGCGGGATCACGATAGCCGCCTCGATCCCGAGCCGGCGGGCAGCCCAAGCGACGCCCTGCGCGTGATTGCCTGAGGAGACGGCGACGACACCGCGCGCTTTCTCTTCCTCGCTCAGGTTCGACAGGCGCCACCAACCGCCGCGGATCTTGAATGCGCCTACGGGTTGCAGGCTTTCCGCTTTCACATGCACCGTCACCCCGCCGATCTCTACCGGAAGCAAGGGCGTAGGCGGCAGGATTGCGCCGATCGATGCGGCCGCTTCGAGCACGCCCTCACGGGTGGGTTTGTGCATATCGCTCACTGCTGGAACCTCTCCCGATCTGTCCGACAGCTTGGAACACATGGAACACGGTCCTGGCGGAAAGTCTCGCCACCAATGCAAACCTGCGTTGCGAGCGGCGGCGTCGAGATATGGGCGAGGGCGGTCATGCCCCTACCTATGGCTCAGCCTTGCGCGGTAGGGAACGGCTTTTCGCGGAT
>JABDNC010000180.1 GCA_013001165.1 Erythrobacter sp. | reverse complement strand
CGTCCCAGCTGTCGAGATCGGGGAGATAGAGTGCGCGCTTACCGGGCGTCATGATGAGGAAGCCGACCGTTTCGCTGTATTCGTCGCGGTGCGGGACCTCGATCGGCCAGATACCGAAGGTGTCGGTGACGGGTTGGAGATTGTCGCCGGATAGCTCGCGCAGGTCGATCTGCCCCAGCTCGACCAGCTGGCTCCAAGGCCCATTGCCGCGCAGGAACTCGGCCATGCGCGGCATTGCATAGACTGGAATGCCGCTCGCCCCGGCCGCCTCGCGCCCGAGATAGGCGAGACCGAGATAGTGGCCGATATGCGCATGGGTCAGGAAAATGCCGTCCAGCCCCAGTCCTTCGCCAGGTGGCGCAATGCGATCCAGTGCGGCCAATTGCTCGGTGATTTCGGGAGAGGCATCGAAGAGATAGCGCGCGCCTGCCTCGCGGTCGATCAGCGCGAGCGAACTCGGCAGCAGCTGCGGGCGATCGTCTTGCGCATTGCCGATCTGCGGCGCACCGGCATCCTGCCCTGCTCCAAGCACGACCAGCTCGCGCTGGCAGATCTCGGGTTCTTCGGCGCCCAAAGGACCGCCTGCAAGCAAGGCAAGCGTGCAGGCGGCAATACTTGTGCGGATCACTCGATCACGCGCCCGCGCACCATGACCCAGTCGACTTCCTCGAGGATCGTCACGTCTTCGAGCGGATTGCCTTCAACCGCGATGATGTCGGCCGAATAGCCCGGAGCAATGCGGCCGATCTCGCCTTCCATACCGAGTATTTCGGCGGCGCCAGTAGTGGCGCTGGCGAGCGCGTCACGGTCGCTCATCCCATTGGCCTTGAGCAGGGCGAACTCGCCTGCATTCTCGCCATGCGGGAAGACGCCTGCATCGGTGCCGAAAGCGACTTTCACATTCCAGCGGCGGGCGCGCTCGACGATGGTACCGGCATATTCGCTAACCGCGCGGATCTTGTCCTCCACAACCGGTGTGTAAAAGCCGGTGCCGAGATTGGTCTTGATGCCTTCGAATGCCATCAGCGTGGGCACCAGCGTGGTGCCGTTTTCGCGCATCGCCTTGGCAGCCGCCTCATCCAGATAGGTACCGTGTTCGATCGTGTGCACGCCTGCGCGCGCTGCGGCTTCGATACCGCGGGCGCCGTGCGCATGGGCGGCAACCTTCAAACCGAGCGACTCTGCCGTGGTGACGATGCTACGCATCTCGGCGTCGGAGAAATGCGCTTCGAGACCTCTGCCCTGCTGGCTGAGCACACCGCCGGTTGCGGTAATCTTGATCAGGTCCGCGCCGTATTTCGATGCCTCGCGAACTCGCTCCGCACATTCGACCGGGCCGGTGCATGCAAACGAGGTGCCGAGCGATTCGTTCACTTCACGGCGGAAGCCATTGATGTCGCCATGCCCACCGACGATCGCGATGGTGCGGCCGCTGGTGACCACGCGCGGTCCGGGGAGCATGCCCTGTTCCGTTGCGCGGCCGAGCATCTGGGTCACCTGATCGGTCCGCGAACCGACATCGCGCACCGTCGTGAAACCGGCCTTGGCGGTGATGTGCGCGTTCTTGGCCGCGACAAGCACGTTCCATTCGGGCGGCGTGGTGGCCGCGCGCCAGAACTCACCGCTCGGGTCTCCCGACAGGTGGGTGTGCAGGTCGATCAGTCCGGGAACGAGGGTCTTGCCCTCGAGATGGACCATGTCCGCCCCCTCGGGCACAGCCGACCAGCCGTCCTCGACACTGACAATCCGACCGTCGGTCACCGTGACCGTGACGCGCCCCTTCACCGGCTCGTTCGCATCGGTGACGATGCCGTCGGCGTGGATGATGGTGGTCTGTGCCAGCACCGGCGCGGCGGTTGCCATCAGTCCGGCGGCAAGCCCTGCAAACAATGTGCGCATCGAGTCTCTCCCCTGTATCTCTCGCGGCAGGTGATGCCCGCTCGACCCGGCTCTGCCAAGCCCCGGTTTGCCATGCGGCGCTGCATCGCTATGAGTGCGCCCGACCAACAGGAGAGGATCGCCAATGCTAATTCGCACCACCGCCATCGCCGCCAGCCTGCTCGCGGGCGTCTCGCTCGCAGCGACCGCACAGGCCCGGCCGATGACGCCTGAAGACGTTGCCAAGCTCGAAAGCGTCGGCACCATCGCCGTCTCGCCCGACGGCAGCCGCGTCGCCTACACGACTGCCAGCCTGCCCGACATTACCGATGGCGAGGAAAACGGCAGCACCACCCAGCAGCTCAATCTTGCCTATGCGCCGATGAACGTGCGCGAGTACCTTCCCGAGGACATGGCGATCTCCGGCATCGATTTCTCGCCCGACGGCCGCATGATCAGCTTCCTGTGGACCGACGGCGATGAAGACCGCGCGGTCTACGGCATCCCCGTAGACGGCGGCACCTACCGCAAGCTGGCCACTGTCGATGGCGCTGCAGTGCGTTCCTACGCATGGAGCCCCGATGGCAGCCACATGCATCTCCTCGTCGGCCCCGATGAAGACAGCGCCCGCGAAAAAGAGAGCAAGGCCGGGTTCAATTCGGTGGTCTATGAGGAAGAAGACCGCCTCAACCGCCTGTTCCGCGCTCGTATCGATGCAGAGCCCGATGCCGAGCCGCAGGAAGTCAGCGTGCCGGGCTATGTCACCTCGTTCCAGATCGCGGACAATGCCCGCATCGGCGTGATCGAGACCGCGCCCTCGACGCAGATCGACGACCAGTACACCTCTAAGAAGGTGAACATCCTCGACATGGCGACCGGCGAAATCCGCATGGTTGTTGAGACGACCGGCAAGATCGACGATGTCGAAATCTCGCCCGACGCCAGCCAACTGGCGCTGATCGCCGCGGTCGACATGAATGATCCGGCTGCGACCACGCTCCACTTCGTCGACACCGCAACCGGCGCAATCACCCCGCACCGAGCAGGCGAACCCGAAGCCGTGGTCGATGTCGAATACATGCCCGACGGCCGTCTCGTTGCCGCCGTCCATGTCGGCGCGCAGAGCGTACTTCGCATCCACAACCGCGACGGCTCGCTTGCCCGTGAAATCGATCCGGGCGCGCTGATCATCACCGACGTCGAAGTGGGCGGCAATACGGTCGCGGTCGAAGCCAATGCGCCGCGCCATCCGGGCGAGCTGTTCAAGCTCGACGGTAACAGCTTCACCCGCTGGACCCAGCACAACCCGTGGCTGTCGGAAATCGACTTCGGCGAACAGCGTACCTTCCGCTTCACCGCGCGTGACGGACAGGAAGTCGAAGGCGTGCTGATCGAGCCGGTCGGCGGCGCTCCGCGTGGCGGCGCTCCGCTGATCCTCAACGTGCACGGCGGCCCCGAAGCGCATGACAGCAACGGCTGGCAGACCGCCTATTCGAAGCCGGGCCACGTGGCAGCAGGCCAGGGTTACGCCGTCTTCCTGCCGAACTATCGCGGTTCGACCGGCTACGGCACGGCTTTCTCCAAGCAGCACCAGGGCAACTACACCGATCCGGAATTCACCGACCTAGTCGATGCCAAGCGGGCGCTGGTTGCCGAAGGCATCGCCGATGCAGACCGCACCGGCGTGACCGGCGGTTCCTACGGCGGCTATGCCACCGCATGGTCATCCACCTACCACAGCGACGAATTTGCTGCGGGCGTCATGTTCGTCGGTATCTCGAACCAGATTTCCAAGTTCGGTACTGGCGACATTCCCTATGAAATGTACAACGTCCACAGCCGTGCATGGCCGTGGGACAACTGGCAGAAAATGCTGGAGGTCTCGCCGATCTATCATGTCGACAAGGCCAACACGCCGATCCTGATCATGCATGGCGAGGAAGACACGCGTGTCGATCCGGGCCAGAGCCTCGAGCTCTATCGTGCGCTCAAGATCCGCAAGCCGGACCTGCCGGTTCGTGCGGTCTTCTACCTTGGTGAAGGCCACGGCAACCAGAAGGCCGCTGCGCGCTATGACTACAACCTGCGCATGATGCGCTGGTTCGACACTTACCTGAAGACGGGCGACCGCGATGCCCCGCTGCCCGACACGCGCCCCGAACTGCCCGAGGGCACGACCGGCGCAAGCACCAAGGAAGACTGACAGGCTTAAATCTTAAGGCCTGAATGCTATACCCCGCCTTCCGGACCATTTCGGGAGGCGGGTTTTTTGCGAGCAGTACTGGCCATTCTTGTAGGCTGCGGCCTGATTGCCGCAGCATTCGGGCAGATACCCGACCTGAACGAGATACCGTTCGCGCTGGCGATTTTCATCGGGGTATTCGGATTGATCCTGATCCTTGCCGGGATTTCACATGCCAAGCTGCGCATCAACCGACGCCGCGCCTATGCGGGTGGTCGCGACCGGCGCGGTACGGTGCGTCTGTTCAAGCCGATCAACGAGGACAGCGATGTCGTCTATCTCGTCTTCGCCAACAGCCACTCGGAGTGGCTCATGTCGGTCGATGCCGCCAGCATCCGGAAGGTGGAGGGCGATTTGGCAGAAGGCCTACCCGCACGCGCCTATCTGGGCGAGGACGACCGGATTTACGGCCTCGATATCGGCGCGGTAAAATCGCTGCCGATTTCGCCCGGCGTGCTTTTGGATGGAAAAATTTTGAAAACGGTAGACTGGGCAGAGCGCAAGAAGGCCGAATGGGCCGAGCGCAGCGCCAAAAGCTAGTTCATCAGCCCATGGCCTGCCACTCGCGGATGAATTCGAACGGGTAAAGCAGCATGATGACGTTGAGTGTCAGATTGTCGCGCACCACCAGCGCCGCGACGATCTCCATGATGATTGCCAGCGCAATCGTGACCTTCACCGGCAGTTTGAGGGCGAGGTAGAAGCCGAAGCTCATCCAGCCGATATCGGCCAGCGAGTTGATGATGCTGTCGCCCGAATAGCCCCAGTTGACCGTCACCGAACGATAGCGGTCGATCACCAGCGGCGTGTTCTCGACGATTTCCCAGGCCGCTTCGATCGCAACGGCGAGCGTGAAGCTCCACTTGCCCGCTGACTTGCCGCCCAGCCCCCATTTCGTGAACAGCAGCCAGCCGAGCGCATAGAAAATCATCCTGTGGATGATGTGGCTCGGCGTGTACCAGTCCGACAGGTGCTGGCTGTTGCCCGAGGCGTTGATGTCGCCGTACCAAAGGCTGACGTAGCCGCATTCGCAGATTGGCGGGCGATCCATCGCGAACAGGATCGCCAGCGTGGCGAGCGTTACGATGATCGCGGCAATAGTGGCCTTGCGATGTGGAGAGAGCGGATTTGCAATCATGCAGGCGAGACTGCGCAGTTCTCCGCCGCGCCCGCAAGATGCCCGCGAATTCTATCCGCTAGAAAGTGTAGCCCACACCCAAGGCAATGAAATATTGATCATTATCGCCACGGATCGAAGTAAACGGCGTGTCGGCGGCATCGCCCACCAGTTTCGACCAGCCGCCGATGCCGACCAGCGACAGCCCGCCATCGGTCACATCGCCGCTGAGGTCATGCGCGAGCAGCAGGTTGACGCCATAGCTCTGCATGCCGCCCTCGGCCTGGAAACCGGGCAGGACATCGGGATCGGGAAGCAGCGTGTTGATGGTCGGCACCGAGTAGTAATAATCGGCAAAATTATCGTCCACGAACGTGGTGCTGAGCGATAGCGATGCCGCCGTCGCGCGGCTGAGCGGCGTGAAATAGGTTACGCTCGGGCTGATCGTCATGCCCTCGTGCGCGCCTGCCACGTCCCATGTCGCATCGAGATTGATGCTGAAGCTGTCGAAGGGGTTGAGCAGCTTGGGAAACTTGACGCCAACGCTCCCACCAATTTCGACGGCGCGGTCCAGTTCGCCATAGGCGGCCACGATATCGTCATTGATGTCATCGACATCGGTGCGGTCGCTGCGCAGGCGGAACATCGGACCTGCGGAAAAGGACATACCCTCATCGGGATCGGGCACGAGGTCGAGCGCAAGGCCCGCAGGCCGCGGATTGATATCGATACCCCCGAGCGAGCCCTGAATGATCGGCAGGATGTTTACGTTGTAATCGTCGCTTCCCGAATAGCTGGCGTTGTAGCCGACACCGACCCCGACACTCAGGTAATCGCCGTCGAAGATTGTCTCGGGCGGTCCGGCTGGAGCAGGCGGTTCCACCTGGACTTCTTGCGCCATGGCGGGCGCGGCGAATGCGATTGCGGCGGCAGCCACGGGCAGGAAGCGAAGCATTGTGATTTTCCCTCTGTTATAGCGTGCAAACGGCTTTGCCGGTTGCGCGTTCCACAAGTGGCAAACCCACGATTGCGCCGTGCCTTCGTCCGTCGTAGAACTAAGCCTATGAAACACCTTTTGATTGCCGCCGCATCGCTTGGCCTGGCCTTCGTCCTCCCCGCTCCAACCCTCGCGCAAGATACCGCCGCCAGTCAGCCAGCCCAGCAGACGGCCTATGTTGACCTGGTCGCGGCGATGCAGAACGGGATCGACCAAGAATTGGTCATCGACAACCAGCTGGCCGTGGTGCGTTCGATCTGGCAAGCGGATCCGAACATGGTTGCCGCAGAAGCGACCTATCCTGGCTTGTTCGACGCGATGATCGACGCGGGCCGCCCCGTCATCATGCGCCATAACCAGGAACTGCAGGATGAATTCCGCCCGCGCTACGTGGCGGCGCTTGCCGAAGCCCTGACCGAGCAGGAAGCTGCTCGGATCGCCGAATTTTATCGCTCGCCGCTCGGCGTGAAGATGCTCGGCGGGCTGAGCCGCACGATGGACAGTCGCGCTACAATCGAAGGCGGTGTCGCCAATGGCGAAATCGACATCAAGGACTTCGACAAGGACGTCAGGAAGAGCGCCGGCCAGATCGTCGGTTCGCTTAGTGCGGAAGAGCAGTCTGAACTCGTCAGGCTCTTCACCACCGACCCTGCCCTCATGAAGATGAACGACCTGCAGGCCATCGTCGTGCCGATCCGTGCGGACATGGAAAAAGCGGGAATGGCTCCCGCGCGCCAGAAGGAAATAGAGGCGGCCATCCAGAACGCCGCCGAGCGGCACATTGCGGGAGGCTGAGGCGCGGCGGAACGGAGCGATGCCCGATATTGCCATCATCGGCGGGGGTCTTGCCGGAGGCCTCGCCGCGCTCGCCATTACCCGTGCGGCACCTCAGCTGTCGGTCAGCCTGATCGAAGCCGGTGACAGCTTTGGCGGCAATCACCGCTGGAGCTGGTTCGAAGGGGATCTCGGACCGCAGGAAGCCGCACTGCTCGAACCGTTCGAGAAAACGGAGTGGACCGGCGGGAACGATGTACGGTTTCCCGCCCACGAGCGCCGGCTGGAAGGTAACTACCGGTCGCTCGACAGTCGTGATTTCGATGCGGCCTTGCGCCGACTGCTGCCGCAAGAAGCGATCCGGACCGGCTCGCGCGTCATGGGCCTCGACGGAAATGGCGTCACGCTTGAAAGCGGCGAGCGCATCGCTGCAAAGGCGCTGATCGACTGCCGCGACGCCGTGCCCAGCGAACATCTCGAAGGCGGCTGGCAGGTCTTCCTCGGACAGCATCTTCGGACCAGTGAGCCGCATGGCATCGACAGGCCGGTAATCATGGACGCGGCGGTCGAGCAGCCCGATGCCTATCGCTTCGTCTACCTGCTCCCGCTCGGCACCGACGAGATCTTCGTCGAAGATACCTATTATACGGACCGCCCGGTAGTCGATGCTGCGACACTGCGCGACAGGATCGCCGATTACTGCGCGCAGAGAGGCTGGCAAACCGAAGCGCTCCACGAAGAAACCGGCATCCTACCGGTCATAACGGGCGGTGATTTTGCGGCCTATCGTGCATCGCTCGCCAATCCGGGTGTTGCGGTGGCCGGTGCGCGGGGCGGCTTCGTCCACCCGCTGACGAGCTACACCCTGCCCATCGCCGCACAGAATGCATTGGCGATAGCCGGTGCCGCCGCCGAAGATCTCGCCGGCCTGCCGGAGTTCGTGGAGGATCGCGCCCACGCGCACTGGAAACGCACCGCATATTACCGCCTGCTGGGAAAAATGCTGTTCGAGGCGGCAGAACCTGCGGAACGATACAGGGTGTTCGAACGCTTCTATCGTCTGCCCGAACCACTCATCTCACGCTTTTATGCCGCCCGCTCCACTCCGCTCGACAAATTGCGCATCCTTACCGGGAGACCGCCCGTACCTGTCGGTCGAGCAATCAAGGCGCTGCTTGGCAAGGGCGCGCCCCTCGTCCAAGGATAATTCATGAACGCCGAAATTATGTCCGCACCCGTCGCCGCTTCGGGCGATGGCCCCTTCATCCCTGAACCGACCGGCAAGACGGCTTGCGTCATCGGATCGGGCTTTGGCGGGCTCGCGCTTGCTATCCGCCTGCAATCGGCAGGCATTGCGACGACCGTGATCGAAGCGCGCGCAAAACCCGGCGGCCGCGCCTATTACTGGGAAAAGGACGGCCACACCTTCGATGCCGGGCCGACCGTGATCACCGATCCCGATTGCCTGCGCGAACTATGGGCTCTGACCGGTCACGAGATGGCCGACGACATCGAGATCATGCCTGTCATGCCCTTCTATCGGCTGAACTGGCCCGACGGCACGAATTTCGATTATTCCAACGACGAAGAGCAGCTTTTCCGCGAGATCGCCGAGCTTAATCCGTCGGATGTCGCAGGTTACCAGCGCTTCCTCGACTATGCCGCGGGCGTCTACGAGGAAGGTTATGTGAAGCTCGGCCATGTGCCCTTCCTCGACTTCAAGTCTATGATGAAGGCCGCACCCGCGCTTGCGAAGAAGCAGGCGTGGCGCAGCGTCTACTCCATGGTGTCGAGCTACGTCGAAAACGAGAAGCTGCGCGAGGCGCTGAGCTTCCACACGCTGCTGGTCGGGGGCAACCCGATGAAGACAAGCAGCATCTACGCGCTGATCCATAAGCTGGAGAAAGACGGCGGCGTCTGGTGGGCCAAGGGCGGCACCAATCGCCTGATCGCCGCCATGGTGAAGCATTTCGAACGCATCGGCGGCACTTTCCGCCTGCATGATCCCGTGGTGCAGGTCCACACGCTGGGCAACAAGGCCAGCGAGGTCGAAACGCATTCGGGCTTCAAGCAGCGCTTCGATGCTGTCGCCAGCAATGCCGACATCATGCACAGCTACAAGGACCTGCTAGCCGGGACCAAGCGCGGCGAAAGCTATGCCAAGTCGCTCTCGCGCAAGAAGTTCTCGCCCAGCCTCTTCGTGGTCCACTTCGGTGTCGAAGGCACCTGGCCGGGCATCCCGCATCACATGATCCTGTTCGGCCCGCGCTATAAGGGCCTGCTCGAGGACATCTACGATCACGGCGTCCTGCCACAGGATTTCTCGATCTACCTGCACCATCCCAGCGTGACCGATCCCAGCGTCGCGCCTGAAGGCATGAGCACCTTCTATGCGCTGGTACCCGTTGCCCACATGGGCAAGCTTTCGGTCGACTGGCAGGAAATGGGCCCGATTCTCGAAAAGCGCATTCTCGACGAGATCGAACGCCGCCTGATCCCCGGCCTCCACGGCCGCATCAAGACGAAGTTCCATTATGCACCGCGCGATTTCGCGATGGATCTGAACGCTTACAAGGGCAGTGCGTTCAGTCTCGAACCCCTGCTCACGCAGAGCGCGTTTTTCCGCGGGCATAACCGCGACGACGTGATCGACAATTTCTACCTTGTCGGTGCAGGGACGCACCCCGGCGCCGGGATCCCCGGTGTGGTCGGCAGCGCGAAAGCAACCGCCGGATTGATGGTAGAGGATTTGATCGAAGCATGAAGCGTCTAGCTGTCTATTGCGGCTCGGCATCGCCCGAAGACCCGCGTTATCTCGAACTCGCACGCGACGTCGGTGCCGGTCTTGCGGAACGTGGCATCGGTGTCGTCTACGGGGGTGGCCGCCTCGGGCTTATGGGCGCGGTCGCCTCGGGCGCGCTCGATGCGGGCGGCGAAGTGATCGGCATTATTCCCGAGGCGCTCGCCAACAGCGAGGTCTCGAACCACGACTGCACCGAACTGCACACGGTGTCTGGCATGCACGAGCGCAAGCAGAAGTTCACCGACCTGTCGGACGGGTTCGTCACCATTCCCGGCGGCGTCGGCACGATGGACGAGCTGTGGGAAGCGGTCAGCTGGGCGCAGCTCGGCTACCACGATAATCCCGTGGGCCTGCTCAACGCCTTCGGCTTCTATGACGAGCTAATCGCCTTCAACCGCAAGATGGCAAACGTCGGCTTCGTACGTCCGGTACACCAGGGGATCATCATCGCCGAAGAGACGTTAAGTGCGTTGCTGGAGAAAATGGAAAGCTACCAGCCGCATACTCCGATCTTTAAGATGAAGGCATCCGACCTCTGAGCAAGCCCCGCCCCCTTACCACGCAGAATTTGAGGCCGACCGTTCCGAGGGCGGGCGGTGGCCGCGAACGGCGTGCACTGGTGGCGAAGGCGCATGAATCGATCGAAGTCGGCTCACACAGTTTTGCAGCCGCTTCCAAGCTGTTCGACAAGGCCACGCGCGAACGCGCCTGGCTGCTCTATGCCTGGTGCCGGCGGTGCGACGACATCGCGGACAACCAGGACAAGGGCGGCCCGCTGGGCGACCAGGGCACCCCCAAGGAGGCCGAGGACCGCATCCAGGCGATCCGCGTGCTTACCCGCCGTGCGCTAGACGAACAGCCGACCGCCGATTTCGCCTTCGACGCTTTCGGTCTCGTCGCCGACGAATGCGGGCTGACCTATGAGATGGCGAACGATGTCATCGGTGGCTTCGCACTCGACGCGACCGGCTTCAGCCCGAAGAACGAGCGCGATATGCTGCGCTATTGCTACCACGTCGCAGGCGCGGTTGGCATCATGATGGCGCACATCATGGGCGTATCCCCTGATGATGGCGACACGCTCGACCGGGCGAATGATCTCGGCCTTGCTTTTCAGATCGCCAATATTTCGCGCGATATCGTGGAGGATGCCGCGGCGAACCGCGTCTACCTGCCGGCCGAATGGCTGGCCGAGGTCGGCCTTGCGCCGGGCGAGCATTCCAAGCCCGAACACCGTTTCATCCTCGCCAGCCTGATGCCGCGCATGATCGCGCTGATGGAAAAGCATGAAGCTGCGGCGAGGCTCGGTGCGAAGCGCCTTCGCTTCCGCCACCGCTGGGCCGTGCTGTCGGCAGCGAACATCTATGGCGCTATCGGGCGTAAGGTATTGGACCGAGGCCAACTCGCATGGGACAGCCGCACCCGCGTGAGCAGGCCGGAAAAGGCATGGCACATGACCACTGCGCTCTTCCAGGCAATCTGGAACCGTCCCACGGGCCCGCAA
>JABDNC010000098.1 GCA_013001165.1 Erythrobacter sp. | reverse complement strand
CGTCTGGATTTTCTCCCGCTTTTCCGCGAGTTTGCGAGGCTGCCTTATGCGAGCCTCACCGAAGAGAGTCTCTACGTAGAGAGATCTAAGGCAATCGAGCCAAGAAGTCTCTTGGCCCGAAAAGGTGTCCTACTATCCGATTTTGCTGGATTGCTAGGTTTGCAGCAGTATGCGTCGCTGCTCCGCCCAGTCGTCTGGCAATGATGCTGCCCTGACAAGTTTCCGAGCCGAGAGATGCGCTGGCTGCTTGCCATCAACAATCGCGAGTACGATGTCGGGAGCGAGATAACTCAGCCTCGCTGTCCGCTCGATGTGTCGGCGCTCGCGTACCGGCATGGCCTTCACGTCGGCCACGCTCATTGCGAGCAGCTGCTCCCGCGCTGCAAAGGCTCGCGCCACCAGATCGATCAATGCCGTGTTTTTCGAGGAAGGCGAACCAGCAGGTGGGTCCAGCCGAAGACGGTTCTCATGGCCCCGTCTATGCAGCGAAGCGGGGACAACGAAACGCGATCGTTCCTCTTCGTCCTGATCAGTCCGGCCGGCTGGCAACAGGTGCTGGACCGAGATGCTCGCATCGATCGATGCCGGTCTGACCTTGATCTGAGTGTCCAGCTTGTCGAACAGTTCGCGCGCACCTCCTCCTGCCGCATCACTAAGCTGCTCAGCGAGCACTGCTGCATTAGAGGCGAAGCTCGCCTTCTCTTCGTCGGCCAGCCCCATAGCCGGGTGCACCAAACCTGTGGGGCGTCGCAGATGACTGGCCAAGGCAGACTTAACTGCTTTCTCGAGTTCTAGTGCTGGAAGCCTGGTGCCTTTCTCCTTCGATCCATCCCTCGGCACCGAGGCGTAGTAGCGATAGCGCTTTCCATGCTTCTTCGTATGGGAAGGCGTCATCGGCCGACCGTGCTCATCCACTATCCGACCTGCCAGAATGCTGATCTCGGCCTTCTGCTCCTTACGTTCTCTGCCCGATCGATGGTCAGCCAGTCGCTTCTGGACCCGGTCGAAGAGCTCGCGATCGACAATGGCCTCGTGCTCGCCTTCGTAAGCTGAACCCTTGTGGACGATCTGACCGAGATAAATGCGGTTCGAAAGCAGGTGGGCCAGCGCGCCGCGTCGAAATGGAATGCCGCCCTTCACCGACCCGTTGCGCATCTTGCGGCGCTTGCTGACGGCCCCTCCGTTCTCGAGTTCTTCGACCAATGAGGGCACTCCATCACTCTCAAGGTAGCGCCGCATGATCTCGCGGACAGTTTCGGCTTCCTTCTCGACCACGACCAGTTTGCGGTCCTTGACCTCGTAGCCGAGCGGGACCGGCCCTCCCATCCACATGCCGCGCTTCTTCGACGCGGCGATCTTGTCGCGGATGCGTTCGGCTGCGACTTCGCGCTCGAACTGCGCGAAGGACAAGAGCACGTTGAGAGTGAGCCTGCCCATCGAGCTGGTCGTGTTGAACGACTGCGTTACGCTGACGAATGAACACTCAGCATTGTCGAAGGTCTCAACGATCTTGGCAAAGTCGGCGAGGCTACGGGTAAGCCGATCGATCTTGTAGACGACGATCACATCGACCTTGCTAGCTTCGACATCTGCGAGGAGCCGCTGAAGGGCAGGGCGCTCCATGCTTCCGCCCGAGTACCCGCCGTCATCATATCGATCGGCGAGCCTCGTCCAGCCTTCATGAGCTTGGCTCATGATATAGGCGGAGCAGGCCTCGTGCTGGGCGTCTAGGCTGTTGAACTCCTTTTCAAGTCCCTCCTCGGTCGATTTGCGAGTATAGATCGCGCTGCGGAGTTGCCTGTTCTTGTCAGCCATCTCCAGTCACGCCCATCCGGCCAAGTCGAGGCGAGTTCAGGCCGAAGAATCGGGGGCCCGACCAACGAGTGCCGGTGATCCTTCGCGCCACCGCGCTGAGCGAAGCAAAACGCTCACCGCGGTATTCGACACCGTTGTCGAGCACCACGACCTGATGCACTTCGCCATGCCACGTCCGCGATAGCCAGGTGCCGGGTTTGACCACGGAAGCCGTGTTGGCGGCAGCTGGTACACCGCACTTTACCCGCTTGAGATCTGCAGAACTCAGGCCGCCGAGCGCTCTTTCCTGTTCACGGTAGGCCAGTGCTCGGCCCATCAGCCCGGCCCCAAACGCTGGTGGTGGAGGCGACTTCATCAGCCGCCTCCACTCTTCCTTCTTCTGCGCAGAGGTCATCGCCTCGATGTCGGCGAGCCGATCCTTGAGGCTCACGCCGCTTCCTTCGCGATCGTGTATCGCGATACGCCATCGTCCTTTGTCCGCGTGATCGTACGACCCTTCTTGCGCAGGCCGCTCAGTGCGGCATGGGTGCTATGGGGCAGCCAGCCGGTCGCTTTGACCATCTCCTCGATGCTTGCTCCTTTCTTGCGGCCCATCAGGGCAATGACCTTGTCGATCTTGCTCTCGCTTTTTTCGGCTGCAGGCGCTTTGACGGGCTTGGTTGCAGTAGTCATGGGTGGTTCTCCTTGTTCGGAGCGACACCGCGCCGCCCCTACCACCCCGGGCCCCGATCGGCGTTTGCGTCGGGGCCAGAATCGCGCCCTGTCGGCTGCAATCCAGTGACGACACCAATGCTTGGCTTGCGATCGAAGTCGAATGGTTTCTGGAGAAAGAATGGTGGTGGACTTCCCACGCACCACGCGGCTTCGTGCTCCTATGGACGAGGATCAACGCGAAGTGGTCGACCGGCTCTGCACTCAAGCCGGGATGATTCTTGAGGACGTCACGGTAGAGGCGCTCACTTCGGTCGATATCGACGACCAGGCAGAGCTAAAGTCTCACGTTGATCGCCTAGGCGAACAGCTTGCGCGGGCTCAGACATTCGTTCGAGCCGCGTCGTCTCATATCGGATGACTGCTTTGCGCCCTCATTTCGGACCTTCAGGCTCTCCCTGCGAATGCCTGAAAGCGGACATTATGGTGGGTTGTGCAGTACCTGAGATCATGTCGAGAGCGGGCGACCCGTAATAAGCGACTAAATGCATGCCGCTTCGCGAAACGACTTCCGACACCTTCGCTCTCGACTTCAACCACGGCGTTCGCAGGCATCCTGCCCAACGAAAAGAGAAATTCTCGTCCAAGGCAGTTGTCTGGAAGTCCGAATTCGGCGACACCCAAGAAATGTCGCTCTCGGTTCGAGGTCTGTTGATCGCATTTCCGATCGTCATGCTGATCATGGGCGGCATGGCGTTCCTGACCTATAGCTCTGCAATCAGCGATTACAGGGTGAGTGCAACTTCCGAACTGTCCATTGCCAACGACGCTGCAGCCGAGAGATTGCGCAGCGAGCTAGCGCTCGTTTCGGAAACCGAAAGCGCCGCCAGCGCCATCATGGAAAGCAGGTTGCGCTCGGACAATCCGACGCGTTTCGATGACGTTTTCATCGAGGCGGATGACGGCGCCTTCCACTCGCGCCCGGAGCTTTGGGAAGGCAGTGAGCTTACGGGATCTGTCCAATTG
>JABDNC010000127.1 GCA_013001165.1 Erythrobacter sp. | reverse complement strand
ACATTGAGGTCGTGGGGCGGATTGGTTCCGGTAGGGATCAAGTCGATACGCATGTCAGGGCTCTCTTATTCTTGAACTGCGGCCCCTCTCCCGAACTGCGCGGGCGCTCTAGCGTGCGCAGGAGGATTGCGGAAGGGGGCACTTGCCCCTAATCGCCGCGCCCAAGAGAAGGAAACCATGTCCAAGAACACGCCCCAGGCCATCCGCGGCACTCAGGATATCTTCGGCGCAGATGCCGAGGCCTTCGCCTTCGTGGTGGAAACCTTCGAACGCGTACGCAAGCTCTACCGCTTTCGCCGGGCCGAAATGCCGGTGTTCGAAAAGACCGAGGTGTTCGCGCGCTCGATTGGTGAGACCACCGATATCGTGTCGAAGGAAATGTACTCGTTCGAGGACCGCGGGGGCGAATCGCTCACCTTGCGCCCCGAGTTCACCGCCGGCATTGCGCGAGCCTATCTGACTAATGGCTGGCAGCAGCACGCACCCTTGAAGCTGGCAACGGATGGACCGCTGTTCCGCTACGAGCGCCCGCAGAAGGGGCGTTACCGCCAGTTCCACCAGATCGATGCCGAGATTATCGGCGCGGCCGAACCGCAGGCCGATGTCGAACTGCTGGCGATGGCCGACCAGATCATCCGCGAACTGGGCATCACGGATGTGACGCTGCATCTGAACACGTTGGGCGATGCCGACAGCCGCGAGGCATGGCGCGCCGCGCTGGTCGAGCACTTCCGCGCAGTGAAGGGCGAGCTGAGCGAGGATTCGCAAGAACGGCTGGAGAAGAACCCGCTGCGGATACTCGACAGCAAGGACCGACGCGACCAGCGCTTCGTCGACGATGCACCAAAGATCGACCAGTTCCTGTCGGACGATGCCAAGGCGTTTTTTGAGAGCGTCACCAGCGGTCTCGATGCCGCTGGAGTCAAGTGGACCCGCGCCGAGAGCCTCGTACGCGGGCTCGATTATTATCGACATACGGCGTTCGAATTCATTCCCGACGAGGGTTCGGAAACCGCCAACAAGCTCGGCAGCCAGAGCACCATCCTCGGCGGTGGCCGCTACGACGGACTTATGGAAAGCCTCGGCGGGCCAGCGACGCCGGCGGTCGGCTGGGCAGCAGGAATCGAGCGGTTGGCGATGCTGGTCAGCGATTGCGATGTGCCGGTTGCCGATGTCATTGTGGTGGTCGAGAACGACGCAGCCATGGCCTCGGCGTTGGCGGCGTTGCGCAAGGTCAGGGAAGCAGGCCTTGCGGCTGAGCTGGCTGCGTCAGGCAGTCCCCGCAAACGTTTCGACAAGGCAGTCAGATCGGGTGCCCGCGCTATTGTAGCTTTCGACGAACGCGATGGCGGGCCGACCAGTCGGATCAAGGCGGACGACGAGACTTCAGCCATACTTGAAAACCTGCTCGGCTAATCGATGCGGATCCCTCCCGAACGCCTCGACCAGATCGCCCGCCGCTTTGCCGAACTCGAGGCGCGCATGGCGTCGGGACAGCTCGAGGGCGACGAGTTCGTCCAGGCGAGCCGCGACTATGCCGAGCTGGAGCCTGTGGCCAAGGTTGCCGCCGAAGTGAAGGCTATGCGCGAGGAAATCGCTGGGCTGGAAGAGATGCTGGCCGATCCGGAAATGAAAGCCATGGCCGAGGAAGAGCTTTCCGCGATCCGCGACAAGCTGCCTGAGTCCGAGCGCGAGCTCGCCATCGCCATGCTTCCGCGCGACAGCGCCGATAACAAACCTGCCATGCTGGAAATCCGCGCCGGGACCGGCGGCGACGAGGCGGCGCTGTTCGCGGGCGATCTCTATCGCATGTACGAAAGGTTCGCCGCCGAACAGGGCTGGAAGGTCGAACCGGTGAGTATGAACGCATCCGAAGTCGGCGGTTTCAAGGAAGTGGTCGCGAATGTCACCGGCACTGGCGTCTTTGCAAAACTCAAGTTCGAAAGCGGCGTACACCGGGTCCAGCGCGTGCCCGAGACCGAGAGCGGCGGACGGATCCATACCTCGGCGGCTACCGTGGCCGTGCTGCCGGAGCCGGACGAGGTCGACATCCAGATCGATCCGACCGAACTCAAGATCGACACCTACCGCGCCAGCGGGGCCGGCGGCCAGCATGTAAACACCACCGATAGCGCGATCCGGATCACGCACCTGCCCACCGATACGGTGGTCACCTGTCAGGACGGGCGAAGCCAGCACAAGAACAAGGAAAAGGCCTTGCAGGTGCTGCGGACCCGCCTTTACGACGCCCAGCGCGAGGCGACGCAAGGAGCCGAGGCCGAGGCGCGCAAGGCGATGGTCGGTTCGGGTGATCGTTCCGAACGGATCCGGACCTATAATTACCCCCAAGGCCGCGTCACCGATCACCGTATCGGCCTGACCTTGCACAAATTGCCCGAAATCATCGCCGGCACGGGCCTGCGCGAACTGATCGACGCGCTTATTGCCGAGGACCAGGCCAAGCGGCTGGCGAGTTTGAATGAGTGACGCAGATCTGGCGGTAGCGGCCGGATGAAGGTGGCCGATGCCCTGCGTGAGGCGACACAGCGCCTGGCCAGCACCAGCGACACGCCGCGGCTCGATGCCGAATGGTTGATGGCCCATGCGCTCCGCACCTCGCGCTCCGATCTTCTGCTCAAAGGCCAGGATGGTGAAACTCCGTTGGCCTTCGCCGCATTGGTCGAACGGCGTCTGCGGCACGAGCCGATCGCCTATATTACCGGCGAGCAGGATTTTTT
>JABDNC010000113.1 GCA_013001165.1 Erythrobacter sp. | reverse complement strand
TCGGCAGCGGCTATTTCGGCGCCCGCCGCGAAGATGGCCGGTTCGATCCCGACCAGTTCCGCGAGAATGCGGCGAGCGACCAGGTAAAGATGATCGAGCTGAAGCTCAGCCAGGGCGCAAAGCCCGGGCACGGGGGTGTGCTACCAGGAGCGAAAGTCACGAAGGAAATCGCGGAAGCGCGCGGTGTGCCCGAAGGCAAGGACGTCCTTTCGCCGGCAGCACATCCGGAATTCGACACGCCGATCGAACTGCTCGAATTCGTTACCCGGCTGCGTGAGCTTTCAGGTGGAAAACCCGTTGGAATCAAGCTGTGCGTCGGGCTGCCGCACGAAGTCTTCGCGGTCGGCAAGGCGATGATCGAGACCGGTATGCATCCCGATTTCATCACCGTCGACGGTGCGGAGGGCGGCACGGGTGCAGCGCCGCTCGAACTGTCGAACTCGGTCGGTATGCCGCTGCGTGAAGGGCAAATTTTCGTGCGCAACATGCTGGTGGGTACAGCGATGCGCGGCAAGGTGAAGATCGCCACCAGCGGCAAGATCCATTCCGGCGCGCAGATGGCCAAGAGCTTCGCGCTGGGCGCAGACTGGTGCAATGCCGCGCGTCCCTTCATGTTCGCGCTGGGCTGTATCCAGTCGATGAACTGCCACAAGGGCACCTGCCCCACCGGCGTCGCAACGCAGGAAGAGTGGCGCCAGCGAGGTCTCGTCGTTGGGGACAAGGCGCCACGCGTCGCCCGCTTCCAACGCCAGACGCTTCATTCGCTGCGGGAAATCACGATCGCCATGGGCCTCGACAGTCCATGGGAGATGAAGCCCATGGACATGCGCGAACGCATCAATGGTGCGCGCTCCGACGCCTTCGACAAGATCTATTATTTCGCCGAGGAAGGAGTGCTCTTGGACAAGCCCTCCTCGACCCCGCTGGCACGCCACTGGGCCGCTGCGAGAGCGGACAGCTTCAGGAGGGATATGTGAGCGCAAAGAAGGGATTGGCCAGATGGCATGAGGTTATCGAGGCCGGCTCTGTGCCAGCGCACCTTGCTGCGATCATTCGCGAAGATGCCGCGTTCCATTCCCCCGTGGTCCATACGCCGCAACAGGGCCGCGATCTGGTCATTGCTTACCTTTCCGCCGCCGGACAGACGCTCGGCAACGACAGCTTCACCTATGTGCGTGAAGTCGTCGACGGCGAGAATGCCATGCTCGAATTCACGACAGAGATGGACGGAATTCACGTCAATGGAGTCGATATCATCCGCTTCGATGAAAACGGAATGATTGCAGATTTCAAAGTGATGGTCCGTCCACTCAAAGCGGTGAGCAAGGTATGGGAGATGATGGCGGCCCAACTCGAGGCTGCCTCCTGAACGCGACCGGTAGATCAGCTATCGAGGAAGCGGTTCACCTCGTCAAGGATCGCCTGCCCGCCATTCCCGTCTCCAAGCACAGCGCGCAATTCCTCCTGTGCCGGGATCGAGCCGAAGGAGATCAGGCGCTTCATCGACCAGTCGGGAAACCAGCGCTTTTCTGCGGTCTCGCTTAGCAGGATTTCCATCCCGACATTGCGATCGTCACCAGCGATCTCGCCGAGCAAAGCCTCCACTTCGAGCGGCGGTCCTTCAAGCAATTGCAGGAACCGGTCGCTGTCGTAGATCAGGAACCCGGTTATCTCGCGCTTCGGATTATTGCGTTCCGAGGCTGCGATGATGTCCAGCACATCCTGGGTCGACACGCTCTCGGCGGCATCGCTGCGATACAGAACTCTTTCCAAGGCGACTTCCCCCGAGCCCGGCAGCCAGCGGCCGCCGGGCAATCCTCTTCCTACTGGTTCATATTGGCGAAGAAATCTTCATTGGTCTTGGAATCCTTCATCTTGTCGAGGAGGAATTCCATCGCGTCGATCGTGCCCATCTGCATCAGGATACGGCGCAGGACCCACATCTTCGACAGCTGGCCCTGGTCGACCAGCAGCTCTTCCTTGCGGGTGCCGGACTTGCCGACGTCGAGAGCCGGGAAGATGCGCTTGTCGGCGACCTTGCGGTCGAGGACGATTTCGCTGTTACCCGTGCCCTTGAACTCTTCGAAGATGACCTCGTCCATACGGCTGCCGGTATCGATCAGCGCGGTGGCGATGATGGAGAGCGAGCCGCCTTCCTCGATGTTACGCGCCGCGCCGAAGAACCGCTTAGGGCGCTGGAGGGCGTTGGCGTCGACACCGCCGGTAAGCACCTTGCCCGAGCTGGGGACGACCGTGTTGTAGGCGCGGCCGAGACGCGTGATCGAGTCGAGCAGGATGACGACATCCTTCTTGTGCTCGACGAGACGCTTGGCCTTCTCGATCACCATTTCGGCGACCTGGACGTGACGGTTTGCAGGCTCGTCGAAGGTGGAGGAAATGACCTCGCCCTTCACGCTGCGCTGCATGTCGGTCACTTCTTCCGGACGCTCGTCGACGAGCAGGACCAGCAGGAAGACTTCCGGATGGTTGTCGGTGATTGCCTTGGCGATGTTCTGCAGGAGCACGGTCTTACCGGTACGCGGCGGCGCGACGATCAGCGCGCGCTGGCCCTTGCCCTGCGGCGAAATGATATCGATCACGCGCGCCGACTTGTCCTTGACCGTCGGATCGAGCGTATCGAGGTTCAGCTTCTCTTCCGGATAGAGCGGCGTGAGATTGTCGAAATTGGTGCGCGTGCGGACCTGGTCGGGGTCTTCGTAATTGACCGTGGTGAGGCCGGTCAGCGCGAAATAGCGCTCGCCTTCCTTGGGCGCACGGATCTGGCCTTCGACGGTGTCGCCGGTGCGCAGGCCCCATTTACGGATCTGGTTGGGCGAGACGTAGATGTCGTCCGGGCCGGCAAGGTAGTTCGCCTCGGGGCTGCGAAGGAAGCCGAAACCGTCCTGCAGCACCTCGATCGTGCCGATGCCCATGATCTCTTCGTCGTATTCTTCATCGTCCGCGAGTTCGCGCAGAATGCAGAACATGAGGTCCTGGCGGCGCATGGTACCCGCAGCCTCGACACCCAGCTCTTCGGCCATCGCCACGAGCTCTGCGGGTGCTTTTGCTTTCAAGTCTTTGAGATGCATTGTGTTTCTCGAATATTCGAATGTGGATATGGCCGGCAGGTCGAAGGGCTTGGAGAAAGCGGACCTGGTCCCGTCGAATGCGCGGGGCCTCTAGCCGGTCGGTAGGCTTCAGATAAATTCGGTTGCAGCCCGCGTCAATCGGATTGCGCGTACCATCACATGTAGCGGAAGACGACCACTGTCACCACGATCAGCGCCAGCAGCACGCCGGGAGCCTCGCCCCACATGCGCAGCTGCTTTTCGGTCAGCGGCCTCTCGCCTGCAGCCATCTTCCTGGACTGGGCAACGATATAGCCGTGGAAGCCGCTCAGGAGGACGACAAGCAACAATTTGACGTGCAGCCACCCCTCACCCCACACCTGCAGCGTTTGCGCCAGCAGCAGGCCTAAAACCCACACCACGATGATGCTGGGGGTCAGGATGATCTTGCGCAGCAGGCCCATGCGCTTGGCCCAGAGTGCGGATTCTTTCGATTCCGGCGCCGCGGGATGGAGATAGATCATCTGGCGCGGCAACATGAAGAGGCCTGCCATCCAGAAGACCATGAAGATGATATGGCCGGCCTTGAGCCAGAGATAGGTCATCGAAAGCACTTCCTGCATGGCCGCGATGTAGCGAAGGCGGCCGCCAATTTCACCCCTGCCAGCCGCGGACGGTGGCGATCAGGCGCTCGACATGCTCGATCGGCGTGCGCCGGTCGATACCGTGTCCGAGATTGAAGACATGCGGCCGACCGGCAAAAGCGCCGAGGATTATTTCGACGCGCTTTTCCAGCTCAGCCGAGCCGGAAAGCAGGAGCAAAGGATCGAGATTGCCCTGCACCGGCAAGCCATCGGGTAATTCGCGAGCGACCCAGAGGGGATCCAGTGTTTCATCCACGCCGACAGCCTTTACGCCGGTCTCACGGGCATAAGCGGGCAGTTTTTCGCCAGCACCCTTCGGAAACCCGATCACGGGCGTGTCGGGGTGCTTTTCTGCCAGCGCCGCAACGATACGCGCATTCGGCGCGATGACCCATTTCTCGAACTCGTCGGGCGCAAGGCTGCCCGCCCAGCTGTCGAACAGCTGCACGGCTTCCGCGCCGGCTTCGATCTGGCCGGAGAGATACTCGATGGTCTCACCGACGACCGCATCCACGATCGCTTGCAGTGCGGCAGGGTCGCGATAGGCCAGAGCGCGCGCATCGTGCTGGTCTCGGCTGCCCTCGCCTGCGACCATGTAGGTCGCAACGGTCCAGGGGCTTCCGGCAAAGCCCAGCATCGTCACGCCTTCGGGCAGGCGCTTACGGCACAGGCGCACGGTTTCGTAAATCGGATCGTAGCGCGAAGGATCGCGGGTCAGCGCCTCGAGCGAACTGTCGACGAGCTTGGGCGAGAGCTTCGGCCCTTCGCCGGCAAGGAATTCCAGGTGCTGGCCGAGCGCATGCGGCACGATCAGGATATCGGAAAACAGGATTGCCCCGTCAAACCCGAAGCGATCGATGGGCTGCAAGGTTATCTCGCATGCCGCCTCGCTATCGTAGGCCAGCGCGAGGAATCCGCCCTTCTGTGCGCGAAGCTCGCGATACTCGGGAAGGTACCGACCAGCCTGGCGCATGAGCCAGAGAGGGACCTTTGCGCTAGGCGCACCGTTCAGCGTGTCGAGAAGAAGACCGGGCATGAGAGAGTCCAATAATACTTAGTATATATATAAGGTTTGATGGAGTCTGTTGGCCCTGTGGATATCGGGCACAAGCGGCCCCTGCCCGAAATCTTCGGCGATTGGAAGGCTCCTGGCGGGATTGCGACTCGTGCTCGCACATGAGTCGAGTCATACTTGTCCCCACTGTTCCCAGCCTGCGCAAAACTCGTCCCTTGGTGTGCGGGAATCACCCCCTTGAGTGACTCGTAGCGGGGAGGGAATTCATCACCGAACTTGTCGCCAGACCTGTCCCGTGGTTTATCCCAAGGCTATCAACAACCCGCCGGAGAGCCTCCCATTTCCGATCGCATCCACCTCCATCTCTTGTCCGATTCAACCGGTGAGACATTGGAAATGCTCGCAAAAGCGGCGCTGGCACAGTTCGACGATGCCGACGTCGTGCGCCACTTCTGGCCCATGGTCAGGAGCAAGCAGCATCTCGACCGTATCGTGCCCGAACTCAAGAGCAACCCGGGACTTGTCCTCTTCACGCTGGTCAATCCCGAAGCCCGTGCGCGGCTGGAGGAGGTCTGCGCGCAAAACGGCCTCCCCGCGGTTCCCATCCTCGATCGCGTGACTGAAGCGCTCGAAAAGGCACTGGGCCAGGAAGCGCATGGTCGCCCCGGCCGCCAGCACCAGATGGACAAGGCCTATTTCGAGCGCGTGGAGGCGATCCAGTTCACCATCGCGCATGACGACGGGATCGGATGGGAGAACTGGGAAGAGGCGGACATCGTCCTTGCCGGTGTTTCGCGTAGCTCGAAAACGCCGACCAGCATCTATCTCGCCAACCGCGGCTACAAGGTCGCGAATATCCCTCTGGTCGTTGAAAGCCCGCCGCCGCCCAAGCTGTTCGAACTGAAAAGCCCGATGGTCGTCGGCCTGACCACGGCGCCGGAACGGCTGGTGCAGATCCGGCGAAACCGCCTTCTGACGTTGAACGAGAAGTCGGAGACATCTTACGTCGATAACGAGCGCGTGAAGAGCGAAGTGGCCTTTGCGAGGCGCATGTTCGCCGATAACGGCTGGCCGGTGATCGACGTGACGCGCCGCTCGATCGAGGAAACCGCTGCGGCGGTGATCCGTCTGTTCGGCGAACGCGAGCAGTCACACGATACCGCATTCGAAGGAGCTAAACCGATATGACCTCCCTTGCCGGTGAAGGCATCGTGCTGGCTTCGAACAGCGCCTCGCGCAAGGCGATGCTCGAGGCGGCAGGCGTCGCGTTCGAAGCGCGCGCGGCCGATATCGACGAGCGAGGTCTCGAAGCCGAGATGGAAGATGCGGATCCCGCCGAGATTGCGCAGGCCCTTGCCGCTGCAAAGGCGGCTGCGGTGGAGGATCCACGGCTCGTGCTCGGCAGCGATTCCCTCGTGGAAGTCGACGGTCGACGGTTCGACAAGCCCGCCAGCCGCGAACAGGCGGCAGAGCACCTGCGGCTCTTCTCCGGCAAGGTTATGACCCTGCACAGCGCGGCCGCGCTCGCGAAAGACGGGCAAATCGTCTGGGTAGGCTCCGATTTTGCGCGGCTTCGCGTGCGCGAAATGTCTGAGGACTTCATCGAGGCATATCTCGACGCGGAATGGCCTGAGGTGTCCTATTGCGTGGGTGTCTTCCGGATCGAAGGACCAGGCGTACAATTGTTCGAAAGCATTATGGGCGATCAGTTTACCGTCCTCGGCATGCCGCTGCTGCAGGTCCTTGCGGCCCTGCGCGAGGAAGGCGCCCTGCCCTCGTGACCAAATATGCCGAAGTCATCGGCGATCCCATCGCCCAGTCCAAGTCGCCAGCGATCCATGGATTCTGGATCGAGAAGCTCGGGATCGATGCGGAGTATCGCGCGCATCACGTCACGGGTGATGCACTGGAAAACTATCTCGCAACCCGCCGCGCAGACGACGCGTGGCTCGGCTGCAACGTCACAATGCCCCACAAGCAGGCGGTCATGCCGCTGCTGGACCGGATAGAGCCGCTCGCCAAGCGCGTCGGTGCCGTCAATACGATCCACCGTGCCAAGGATGGCGCGCTCGTCGGACGCAACACCGATGTCGCGGGATTTCTCGAACCCTTGCGCAAGCGGCTGGCAGACCAGCATTATTTCCGCATGGCCCGTGTCCTCGGCACCGGAGGCGCCGCGCGGGCGATCGTGGCAGGGCTGGCAAAGGAAGGTTTCACGCTGGTCCTCGCAGGTCGCAATCCGGAAAAAGCGAGCGGCATCCTCGAAGAGCTGGCCGAGGGCGAGCATCACGTCGCGGAGCTCTCGCATTTTGCCGAGGAAACAGATTTCGCTTTCGACGACCGCGAAGGCTGCTGCGATCTCGTAGTCAATGCCAGCCCGCTCGGCATGCGCGGCCGAATGCCTCTCGCCTTCGACTGGAGCCATGCACCACCCGGGTCGATCGCCTATGATATCGTCACCGATCCGGTCGATACCGAATTCCTCAAGTCGGCGCGGGAAGCGGGGTTCGAGACTATCGACGGGCTGGCGATGCTGATTGGCCAGGCGGCAGCGGCCTTCTCCGGGTTCTTCGGGCAAGAGGCGCCGCGCGAGGATGACGACGAACTGCGCGAAAGGCTCATGGCATGACGAAACCGCTCATCATCGGCCTCACAGGATCGATCGGGATGGGCAAGTCTACCGTCGCGGCGATGTTCGAGGCTGCGGGTATCCCCGTTTTCGACGCCGACGCCGAGGTGTGGAAATTGCAGGGCCCAGGAGGCGAACTGGTCCCGGCCATCGAGGCGGAATTTCCGGGCAGTACCGATGAAACCGGTGTCCTACGCGATGTCCTCGGCAAAGAAGTCTTCGGCGACAAGGACGCGCTGGCGCGGCTCGAGGCGATCGTGCACCCGGCGCTGGCCCGTAAGCGCGAGGCCTTCCTGATCGAACACTTCGGGGCTCCCTTCGTGGTCTTCGACATCCCACTCCTATTCGAGAAGGGTGGGCACGAATCGGTCGACAGGATCGTCGTCGTCTCGGCACCGGCGGAAGTGCAACGTGTCCGCGTACTCGCGCGGCCCGGGATGAGTCCGGAAAAATTCGCCCACATTCTGTCGCTCCAGACCCCCGATGCCGAGAAGCGCATGCGCGCCCACCACATCATCGATACCGGGCAATCGCTCGCTGAAACCGAGGAAGAGGTCCTGGCGCTGATCGCGCGGCTGCGCGCCGAGGTAGGTAACCAAGCCCCCTTGTAATCTGCGCAAACGAGTCCGATAGGTTACCCAATGCGTGAAATCGTTTTCGACACCGAAACCACCGGACTCGACCCCAAGACGGGCGACCGGATGGTTGAAATCGGCTGCGTCGAGATGGTCAATCTCGTCCCTACCGGGAATACCTATCACGCCTATTACAATCCCGAACGCGACATGCCTGCCGGCGCGGAAGCGGTGCACGGTCTTTCGGCGGCCTTCCTTTCGGACAAGCCGCTGTTCCGCGATATCGCGCATGAATTGCTCGATTTCATCAGCGATGCCCCGCTGATCGCGCATAATGCGGGCTTCGACTTCGGCTTCCTCAATGCGGAGCTGACGCTGATCGATCGCGAGCCGGTCTGCATGAGCCGCATGATCGACACGGTCGCGATCGCCAAGAAGCGCCATCCGGGTGCGAAGCTCTCGCTCGACGCTCTGTGTACCCGTTACGGGATCGATCGCAGCCACCGCGTGAAGCATGGCGCGCTGCTAGACGCCGAATTGCTCGCGCAGGTCTACGTCGAACTGAAGGGCGGGCGCCAGATCGGGCTCGAGCTCGCCGCCGAAGCGACGGTGGTCGAGATTCAGCAGGAAATTGTGGCCGTTCGCAAGGCGCCGGAAGGACCGCGCCGCGAACCGCGGCCGCACGCGCCCACGCCTGAAGAGCTGGCTCGGCACAGGAAATTCATGTCCGGCATCGAGAACCCTCTCTGGGGCTAGATTGCCGGTCAGGTCGTCGACGGACGGGGTCGACGGGATCGTGAAGGGGTACGAAAAAGGAGTACGAAGCTTATGGATATCCGTGTTTCGGGCCACCAGATCGACACCGGCGCAGCCTTGCAAACCCATGTCGAGGACCGATTGCAGGGCATCGTCGAGAAGTATTTCAATCGAGCGATCAGCAGCCATGTGACTTTCGGCAAGGCGTCCGGCGGCGCCTTCTCCTCCGACATCGTTACTCATGTAATGCAGGGCCTGATCCTCAAGGGTCATGCCGAAGCGCACGACGTCCACCAGGCTTTCGATGCAGCAGCTGCGAAGATCGAGAAACAGCTGCGCCGCTACAAGCGCCGCATCAAGGACCGCCACGAGCAGGCCGATCACGCGATGCGCGAGCAGGAAGCCGCCTACACCATCTTCGCCGCACCTGAGGTCGATACCGAGGAGGAAGTTACCAGCGAAAGCCCTCCGGTGATTGCGGAAACCAGCGCGCTGATCCCCGAATGCTCGGTTGCCGACGCGGTGATGCTGCTCGATTTGCAGAACACCAATGCGCTCTTTTTCAAGAACGGGGCTACCGAAGCGCATAACATGGTCTATCGCCGCCCCGACGGTTCGATCGGCTGGGTCGAACCGCGCGGCTGAACTGTAACGGATGAGGAATTGATGAGCGCAGCGGCAAGCAGCGGAGCCGAGCGGCACTGGCGCGCGCTCGAGAGTCTCTACGCATCCGCCCCGGTGAACAAACAGTTCGCCTCCTCGCTCGAAGTGACCGGCGAAGGTACGGCGAGGATCGAGTTCGAGGTCACAGGCGAATGCTTCCATGCGGCCGGTGCGGCGCATGGCACTATCTATTTCAAGATGCTCGACGATGCGGCATTCTACGCCGCCAATACGCTTGTGACTGACCGTTTCCTGCTGACCACCTCCTTCAACCTGCATTTCACCAAACCGGTGCGCGAAGGCAAAGTGGTTGCCGAAGGACGCTGGGTGAGCGGGCGCAGGCGTGTTTTCGTGGCTGAATCGCGCCTGGTCGATGCCGAAGGCGACGAAATCGGGCGCGGCACCGGCACGTTCATGAAATCGCGCATCCCGCTCTCAAGCCTCGATGGCTATTCGGCCTGATGGAAGACGCCCGCCTCCCGGCCCATCTCGAAGTGGCGGGATTGCTGCGCCTCACACAGCAATTGGGCGGCTTCGGCATGGTCCTTCAGAAGGGTGAATACGATGCCGGAACTATTGCCATATTAACCACACATAGTGGCAAAAATACCCGGATGTGGGAGCGGATGCCGCAGATGGACGGGTCCAGGAAGTTCACCTGCACCCGCGAACAAGACAATGAAAACCCACGCGAATTCGACGAATACGTCGCCCGCAGAAAGAGCCAGGATCCCGATTGCTGGTTCGTCGAACTGGACGGTCCCGATGTGGAACGCTTGCTCGAAACTCCGGCCCGTTAACTTGACACGGTTTCATTTGTGACTATTTGGCCCCGCAGCTTCGATGCGCAGGCGGTCGGATTTGGCAATGGGGTCAGACGACAAGCACGCAGACGGGGAGCCAGCGGCAGGCCCGCTAACGGATTCGAGTTTCAAGACGCAAGAGTACGCGCACTGAATCCCAGCCTGTGACAGCTCGCTCACCGCCGAAACAAGCGGAACTATGCGAAAGTCTATTTTTGGCCTTGCGGCAGGCGCCGCAGCCACGATTGCAACGTTTGCCGGTGCGGAAGAAACCGGCGCCCAAGCTGCCCAGGCAGCCGCAGAAGACACCACTGCAGAAGAAGCGGTCCTCACCCAAGAGGTGGTTCCCGTCTTCGTCAGCGAAGAAGTGGTCCAGGAGCTTCCCGAGGAAGCTGCCACAGAATTTTCCGGAAATGTGCCCGAGGCCGATAGCCTGCGCGAACTCGTCGCGGCGATGCCTGCTGCCGGCGAACTTTCCGACGAGATGCGCTGCCTTGCCGGCGCAGTCTATTTCGAATCGCGCGGCGAGCCGCTCCACGGCCAGCTTGCCGTTGCGCAGGTCGTGATCAATCGCGCGGAATCGAGCCGCTTCCCTTCGAGCTATTGTGGCGTTGTATACCAGCGCGCCCAGTTCAGCTTCGTACGCGGCGGCACCATGCCGCGCATCCGGACGGGCACCGCCGCCTGGACGCGCGCCAAGGCGATCGCCCGTATCGCGCATCAGGGAATGTGGGACAGCGAAGCGGAAGATTCGCTCTATTTCCACGCGACCTATGTGAAACCGCGCTGGGCTTCGAAGAAGACCCGCCGCGCTGCGATCAAAACGCATATCTTCTACCGCTAAGCGGCAGGAAAGAGACATTGAGGGGCCGTCGCCATGTGCGGCGGCCCTTTTTCGTGATTTCCGCTCAGTCCGCGATCTCGACCCACACGGGCGTGTGGTCCGATGCTTTCTCCCGCCCGCGGTATTCCTTGTCGACGCCGGCGGCGGTCATCCTGTCAGCTAGCTCCGGCGAAAGCAGCAGGTGGTCGATCCTGAAACCGTGGTCGCGCTGCCAGGCGCCGGCTTGGTAATCCCAATAGGTCCACACACCCCCGCGCGGATTCAGAGTGTCGATGGCATCGGTCCACCCGTCAGCCAGCATGCGCTTGTACGCATCGCGGCTTTCGGGCTGCATCAGCGCGTCGCTGGCCATCGCCTTGGGTGACCAGACGTCCTTGTCTTCCGGGATCACATTGTAGTCCCCCAGCACAATGGCGGGCACTTCCTCGGCCCAGATTTCCTTCATTCGTGCGCGCAGCTTTTCCATCCACGCCAGCTTGTAGTCGAACTTGGGCCCGGGATGCGGATTGCCGTTGGGAAGGTAGAGGTTGCAGATGCGTACACCGTTTACTTCTGCCTCGAGATAGCGGGCCTGCTCGCCCTCACCCTCCTTGGGACCATCGATCCCAAGACCGCGCTGGATTTCGACCGGTTTGGTTCCCTCGGCAAGAATGGCCACGCCGTTGAAGCTCTTCTGGCCATGCCAGATGGCCTGATAGCCGATCTTCTCGAATTCTTCGGCCGGGAATCCCTCGTCCATCGTCTTGATTTCCTGCAGGCAGGCGACGCTGGGCCGGGTTTCCTCGAGCCATTCGATGAGACGCGGCAGACGCGCCTTGATACCGTTGATGTTGAAGCTGGCGATACGCATGGAAGAACCCATGCCCGAACCCGCCGTGCGGGTCTAACCTAAATCCCGAAACTCGATCCGCAGCCGCATCCGGCGGCCGCATTGGGGTTCTCGACCCGGAACGCCGCGCCGCCCAGCGATTCGACGAAATCTACGACGCTTCCCGAGACGAGGTCGAGGCTCACCGGGTCGACGACGAGGCGCACGCCCTCGGTTTCGCTGACCATGTCGTCACCCTCGGCCGCTCCGGCGAGGTCGAACTTGTACTGGAAGCCGGAACAGCCCCCGCCCTCTACCGACAGGCGCAGGATCGCAGGCTTGGACTGCTTGTCTGCGATTGCCGCCACGCGTTTGGCGGCGGCTTCGGTCAAGGTGAGCATTTCGGCCATGGGAGCGATGTAGTGACGCTTGTCCGCAGGCTCAAGCGTGCGTGATATAATCGCGCATGGCATCGGCTTCGTGCTGCACCTCGTCGATCCGTGATTTCACCAGATCGCCGATCGAGATGAAGCCGCACATAGCCTCGCCATCGAGCACCGGTAGATGGCGGATGCGGCGCTTCGTCATCAGTGCAAGTGCGCGGTCGACGAGCGCTTCGCGATCTACCGTGATGGCCGGAGAGGTCATCACCTCGCCAATGGGACGGTCGAGACAGGCCGAACCTTCCTCCGCGAGGCGATAGATCACGTCGCGTTCGGAGAATATCCCCGCAACCCGCCCACCGGACATGACAGGCAGGGCTCCGATGCGTTTCGAAGCGAGCAGCTTGACCGCCTCGCGAACCGTCTGGTCCACCGTGACCGAGATGATATCGGAACTGGCCCGGCCCTCGATCAGGCTACTGATGTGCATTCGCGCCTCCTCTTGCTGGAAGAAAGATGCCACTTTCGCGCTGGAAAAGCCAGTATCTGACCGTCAGGCGTTGAAACGGGGCCTGCATAGGGCCATGGAGGCGCCGATGGTCGACAAATCACCCCTGGACGATCCCGAAGCCGCGGCCTTTGCTTGGGCCCGATATCGCAGGATCATGCGCTTCATGATGCTGCTGACGATCGGGCTCGTCTCGATCGCGATGGCTCTGCTCTACAAGTTCGGTGGCGAAGTCTCGGTGCACTTCTACATCGCGACTGCGCTGGGGGTGGGTTTTGTGATGCTGCTGACGGGCGCCCTGATGGGCCTCGTCTTCCTTTCGTCGGGCACCGGCCACGATGAATCGGTCGACAACAACCTGCCCGGCAATTCGATCGACGAGAACTAGCCCTTTTCGGCACTGCGCAGGCGGTATTCCTCGACTGGAACGCCGCCGATCAGGTGGCGCTGGATGATTGCTTCGAGTACTTGCTCGTCGCAGGAATGATACCAGACGTTATCGGGCCACACGACCGCGATCGGGCCGTGGGCGCAGACTTGCAGACAATCGGCTTTGGTGCGCTGAACAGTGCCGCCCCGCCCCACGAGGTCGAGCTGCTTGAGGCGTTTCTTGAGATAATTCCAGGCAGCCTTGCCGTCCTCGCGCGAACAGCATTTTTGCTTCTCGCTAACCGCGCACAGAAAAATCTGCCGTTCGGCCGCTTCGCCGCCGATCTTGCCGAGCGCCTTTTGCGCCTTTTCGAGCCCGCCCTTCTTACTCATCCGGCTGCAGCCAGCGGTCGAGCCAGTCGAAGACGGTGTTGTGCCACTGGAGCGAGTTCTTCGCTCCGAGCACCCAGTGGTTCTCGTTCTCGAATACCAGCAGCTGGCTGGGGATCTGGCGTTCCTGGAGTGCGGTGAAGCTCGCGAGGCCCTGCGTAAAGGGCACGCGGAAGTCCCTCTCGCCCGCGATGACCAGCATCGGGGTCTTCCAGTTCTCGACGTAGTTCACCGGGTTCCAGCGCTCGTAGAGTTCGCTGTTCTCGGCATAGCTGCCGCCGAAGTCCCACTTTGGAAACCACAGTTCTTCGGTGGTGTAATAGAAGCTGCGCATGTCGAACAGGCCGTCATGCTGCACGAGGCAGTCGAACCGGTCGGGCCAGTTACCCGCGATCCAGTTCATCATGTAGCCGCCGTAACTTGCGCCCATCGCGCAGGCGCGGGTGCCGTCGATCTGGTTGTCTTTCTCGAGCGCTGCGGCAAGGCCGAGCTTGAGGTCCTCGAGCGGCTTGCCGCCCCAGTCGCCATTGATGCTGTCGGTGAATTCCTGCCCGTATCCGGTGGAGCCGTGGAAATCGACCGAGATCACCGCATAGCCCTGGCTTGCGACGACGCGCGGGTTCCAGCGGCTCGACCAGCCATCGTTGAACGACCCCTGCGGGCCGCCGTGGACATAGAGGATCGCCGGCATCGGCCCCTCGTGGCCTTCCAGCTTGGTGATCTGGCCCCAGACCGTGTCGCCATTGGCGCCGGCGAAGCTGAAGCGCTCGACGACGACAGGCGCGAACCTGCCGATCGTCGGGGTGGCCACCTGCGTCAACGGCTCGGCCATCGCCCAGTCCTTGGACAGGTACATTTCAGATGGAGCGCCGATCGAATCGCGGGTGAAGAGCACGTCACCTCCGGCCAGCGGGGTGACATTGCCGATATGCGCCTCGTTGCCGGCCATCAGGTCGAGACGCTCGACGGCCCCGGTGCGCGGATCGATGCGGAACGCCGGTGTATCGAGCACGTCCTGTGCGGTGGCGACCAGCCAGCGCGAATCCGGTGTCCATGCCAGCGTATAGAAGCTGCGGTCGAAATCCTGCGTAAGCGGAGTCGTCACGCCGTTTTCGAGGTCGCGCAGCATGATTACCTGCCGGTCAGCCTCATAGGTCGGCCGCGCCATGGCGACATAGGCAAGGTACTGGCCATTGGGCGACGGGGTCGGCAGCGCGTCGAGCGCTTCGTTCGCCGCGGTCAGGTTGATCGGTGTGTTGCCCGATAGGTCCGACCACCAGATATCGAGATTGGTGGAATAGGGTTCGCTCGCCCCGCCCTCGCGCGCGACGAAATAGACGCCGGAGCTATCGGGTGCCCATGCGACGTCCTCGCCGCCGCCGAACGGCTTGGTCGGCGTGTCGCCCTGGGGGCCGCCCGCTCCGATCACGCCATCGACGGGTGTGAAGGCATCGCTCGACATGGCGTCAGCCAGATCGGCGGTGAACACGCGGCTGTAGGTGCCCGGCGTTTCCCACTGGTCCCAGTGGCGATAGAACCCGCCGTTACCGTCGAAGAGGCGCCCTTCCCCCGGACCCGGAGCATAGGGCTTGGCGCTGTCGTCGCAGGAGAGCTCGGTGCAGGTGCGGGCGATGTCGGTCCAGATCGCGATCTTCTCGCCATTGGCCGAAATGCTGTATCCGCCCACGCCGCGCGCAATGTCGGTGACCTGGCTGCCATTCAGTACCGTGCCGCCCGCACCAATCTGTGCGCGCCAGACCTGCGTGGATCCGCCATTCTGGCCTTCGGCAAGATAATAGAGCCAGCCGTCGCCCGCGAAACTCACTGCTCCGCCCGCGAGGTCGAGCGCCACGGGCCTGGCGTTCACGTCGGCGAGCGATCGAATGAAGAGTTGGCTCGAACGTTCGAGAGTTTCCTCGTCGGTCGTCGTGACCGAGTAGACCGCCATTGTTCCGTCGGGCGAAACCGCCGGACTACCGAGGCGCGGCATGGTGATGAGGTCTTTCGCCTGCATCGGCTCGGCCGTGTCCTGCGCGGCGAGCGGTGTGGCGATAAGCGCGAAAGCGCTGGCGAGCGGGAATGCGGCCCGGATGCGTGCTGTCATGGCCGCGCGGTTTAGCGCGGCCCCGACCACTTGGGTAGTGATTTAGCGACGCGAGAAATTGAGGCCGAGCGAGATGGCGCGATCGCGCCGGTCGGCCGAACGATTATGCGCGATGCGGGCATAGACCGACTGCCATTCATCCTGGCTGAGGCAGACACGCTTCGCACTGGCTTCTTCGCTCGAGACATCGAGGCACTGGACCGTGATGCGTTCACCCTCGGCTATCGCGGCCTGGGTCGCTTCGGATACGAAAGTGTCGGGGGACTGCAGGACGGGATCGTCAAGCGAGACCGGGGTCAGCGCGACCGCGGCGGTAACAAGAGCAAGCATTTCATTCTCCCCTTGGTGAAGTCGCCAATAGGGAACGCGTTGGCTGAACGGCGGATGAAATCGCTGTTTTCTAGCGCTTCTTGCCCGCGATACGCGAGATTTCCGCCTTGACCAGCTCTTCGACCATCGAAGGCAGGTTGTCGTCGAGCCATTGGGCCAGCATCGGCCGGAGCATCTGGCGCACGAGGCCTTCGAGCGAGGTTTCGCCCGAACGCACGATCTGTGGCTGCTTGCCGGGCTGTGCGAGCATCGAAAGCGCGGCGAAATTCTGCTGCATCGCGCTGCGGGTGGCGTCTGCGATCAGGCCTTCGTCGAGATCGTCTTCCTCGCCCGGCTCTTCACCGAAGCGGGCGTCGAGGTCGGCATTGTCCTCGATGATGAGTTCTTCACCCAGTTCCGCGCCCAGTTCGAGCACTTCCTCGGCCTCATCTGCGTCGGCTGGCTCGGTGCTGCCGGCAATAAGCCCACGGCGACGACCGAATGCATTGGCTTCGGCGTCGCGGCTGTCGCGCGCGATCACCTTCTTGATCGAGTCGAGGATCTCTTCGACCGAAGGTTCGCCGTTGTTCTGCATACTCGCCAAGCCCCTGCCTCCATTGCCGTCCCGAATCGGGTATGGGCCTAGTGCTAAGGCCTAATGCCCTAGTCTTCAATCTCGGGAATCTCGGCAGTGGCGGCCGGGATGTCGACGGTGCTGCTGGTCTTTGCTTCGGGTTCGGGGTCACGCCCCCAGTCCCAGATGCTGCCGCCGACACGGTCGTAATTCGCCACCGGATCGTAGAGCACGCCCTCATCGCCGAGACCGAGATCGCGCGCTTCTGCGCGGCCCATGGCCGCAAGGACCGAGAAACCGGCGACATAAGCGTTGCGGCGCGCAGTCACGAGCTGGACGCGGGCCGAAAGCAATTCCTGCTCGGCATTGAGCACATCTAGAATAGTACGGTTGCCGATCGAGTTTTCGGCGCGCACCCCCTCGAGGCTCAATTCAGCCGCGTCGACTGCGGCCTGCGAGCTCTGGATGATGGCAAGGCTCGCCTGCCAGCTCGAATAGGAGGCACGGGTCTGCGCGATCACGTCACGCTCGGCGGCGATGACTTGCTCGAGCGCGGCGGTTTCGCGGGCCTGCGCCTGGCGCTGGCGCGCAGCGGGGAGGCCGCCCTGGAAAATCGGGATGCTGAGCTGGACGCCTGCATTCGCGGTGGTCTCGTTCTGCGCGATGCCGCCCGCACCGCCTGCCAGCGTATCGAAGTAATTGGTGTAATCCGCTCCGGCAAAGAGCGAGAGCGAGGGCAAGCGGCCGGAACCGGCCACTTCGCTGTCGAAGCCCGCCGCCTGCGCGCGCTCCTTAGCTGCGATCAGGTCCGGGTTGTTTTCCAGCGCGATATCGACTGCCATACCCGCGGTATCGGGAAGTCCGGGCAACGGCGGGGGTGCCTGCAGGTTTTGCGGAGCCTCGCCCACCAGCGCGATGTAAGTCTCGCGGGCCTGGATCAGCGTTGCCTGCGCACTTTGCAGATCGCTTTGCGCGACGGCGAGGCGGGACTGCGACTGCGCCACATCGGTACGCGTCAAATCGCCGATCTCGAAACGGTCGCCGGTCGCCTGCAGGTTGACGGTCAGCACGTCGACCTGGTTTGCCGACAAGGCAACCAGTGCCTGCCCGCGCAGCACGTCCATATAGGCGGCCACGACCTGGCTGAATATGGCACTCTCGGTGGCCCGCAAGTCGGCGCGGCCGGCATCGACCCGTTCCTTGGCGGCCTTGATGCCGTTGCGCACTGCGCCGCCCGAATAGATCGGGACCGTCAGGTCGGGACCGATCTGCAGGCGGCGGTCTGGAGCCGTGAAGCTGTTGGGCGAGTTCTTGAGGAACTCGATATAGTTGCCACTGGCGGTGATGCCGGGAAGCCCCTGCGAGCGCTGGATCTGCACGCCTTCGTCGGTTGCGCGCTGGTTGGCGCGCGCCGCTTCGAGCGTCGGATTGTTCACATAGGCGTCGGTTAGCGCTTCCTGCAGCGTGTCGGCCTGGACAGGGGTTGCGGCCAGGGCCAGCGCGATTGCGCTCCCCGAAAGTACCAGTCTGTTCACTACCCCTCCCTTGTGCATTTCTTAAAAGCTCCAGCTCTCCGGCTTGTCGAATGCGCCGAGGCGCGGAACGCCCATTTCCGCAAGCGGCAGCAGTGCCAGCGCCTTGCCCGACTTGCGGCCCGTGGCGAGGCGGGTCACGCCGCGCTCGACCAGGCCGGTGACGATGCGGCCGCCTTCGGCGACCTGCTTGGCAAGACTTGCCGGAACATGTTCGATCGCGCCGTCGACGAGGACGAGTGAATAATTGCCCTTCTTGGCCTTGAGCGCGTCGGCGGGCGAGATCGCCTTGACCGAGGCAACCAGCGGTTCGACGAGCGCAGGCAAATAGCCGCTGCCGCCGTCAATCACGAGGACGGTATCATCCGCCTTGGGACTCGCTTCGGCCAGCATCGCGCCATGAAACAGCGGTGCGGGCAGGAAGCCGCCCTCGCCCAGCCGGATCGCGCGATCCATATACGCGGTGCCTTTGGCGTTTTCGGGGACGAAATCCTCGCGGGAAAGCGTGCCCATGCGTTCGAGCACGAAGGGCTCGTTCACGCCGCTGGTGCGCAGCTGGCTGTCGATCATCGCCTTCCTTGCGGCGGCGTAGTCGGGGCGGGTCTGGGTCGTGGTGCTCATAAATATCCGAGTGCTGTATTACAGTAATAACACGGTTGCGCAAGTGCTGCGTTGCCTTAGGCGCAAGACCCTTTGCTTCCAAGCGCTTTGACCGATGCCGTCAAACGCGCCTATCGGGGAGCGCAAATCTGCAACATGGGAATAGGCAGCGATGAACGGCATGGTGGTTATCAAGGAAGAGGACCTTATCGAGAGCGTGAAAGACGCACTCCAGTACATCTCCTACTATCATCCGATGGATTATATCCGGGCTCTGGGTAAGGCCTATGAGGCGGAAGCCGGGCCGGCGGCGAAGGACGCGATCGCGCAGATCCTCACGAACAGCCGCATGTGCGCCGAGGGCCACCGCCCGATCTGCCAGGACACGGGCATCGTCAACGTCTTCGTGAAATGGGGCATGAACTGCCGCCTCGACACGACCCGCAGCTTGCAGGAAGTGGTCGATGAGGGCGTGCGCCAGGCTTACAACCATCCCGACAACAAGCTGCGCGCCTCGATCCTCGCCGACCCCGCCTTCACCCGCCGCAACACGCGCGACAATACGCCGAGCGTGCTCTCGGTCGAGATGGTGCCGGGCGATACGATCGACGTCGATGTCGCGGCCAAGGGCGGTGGCAGCGAGAACAAATCAAGATTCAAGATGATGAATCCGAGCGACAACATCGTCGATTGGGTGGTCGAGCAGCTGCCCTCGATGGGCGCGGGCTGGTGCCCGCCAGGAATGCTTGGCATCGGTATCGGCGGCACGGCAGAGCATTGCATGAAGCTCGCCAAGCTCAGCCTCATGGACCCGATCGACATGGGCCAGTTGAAGCAGCGCGGTGCGCAGACCGATCTCGAACAGCTGCGGATCGACATTTTCGACGCGGTTAATGCGCAGGGTATCGGCGCGCAGGGCCTTGGCGGTCTTTCGACCGTGCTCGACGTGAAGATCCTCGATGCGCCCTGCCACGCGGCGGGCAAGCCGGTGGCGATGATTCCGAACTGCGCCGCAACGCGCCATGCGCACTTCAAGCTCGACGGCTCGGGCCCTGCCTTTCTCGACCCGCCGAACATCGACGAGTATCCCGATGTTACCTGGCAGCCGGATGCCGCGGCAAAGCGCGTCGACCTAAATAACCTCACGCCAGAGGAGGTGGCGAGCTGGGAGCATGGCGATCGCCTGCTCCTTTCGGGCAAGATGCTCACCGGGCGCGATGCGGCGCACAAGCGCATCCACGATATGCTCGACAAGGGCGAGGAGCTGCCGGTCGAGTTCAAGGGCCGCGCGATCTACTATGTCGGTCCGGTCGATCCGGTGATGGGCGAAGTCGTCGGCCCGGCGGGCCCGACCACTGCGACGCGCATGGACAAGTTCACCGAGATGATGCTCGACCTCGGCCTCCTCGCCATGATCGGCAAGGCGGAGCGCGGGCACGATGCGGTCGAGGTCATCAGCCGCTTCAAGGTCGCCTATCTGATGGCAACCGGCGGTGCCGCCTATCTCGTCAGCCGTGCGATCAAGGGCGCCGAAGTCGTGGCCTTCGAAGATCTCGGCATGGAAGCGATCTACGAATTCGAGGTGCAGGACATGCCGGTGACGGTCGCCGTCGATGCGGCCGGCAACAATGTCCACACGCTCGCCCCGGCGCGCTGGCGCGAGAAAATCGCGAAAGGCGAGGTTGAACCCGCCGAATAACGTCGATCCTCGACAAACGGCAATGCGAGTTCGACGGCGGCGCTGGCCTTTGCGCCGCCGAAACGCCACATATTGCTTGTTTTGAACGCTGAACCTCAGATGAATCGCGAAACGCGCGCACCGGTCAAGGTGGTGGCCCTATCCATCGTCGGCCTGTGGGTAGCGTATTTCCTGCTGATTACCGCGCGCGGAGCCGTGGTCGGCCTCGAATTGCAGGACGAACTGCTTTGGAGGCGCGCGGTCGTGTGCGTGGCGGGCGGCGGGATAACCGTCCTGCTATGGTTCCTGCTGCGTCTGTTCGACGACCGCAGTCTTGCCGTGAAAGTTGGCGTCGCGATCATTGCCGCGGTGCCCGCATCGCTGGCTATCGCCCAGATCAACACCATGATCTTTGCCCCTATCGAGGACCAGGTTCGCCAGAAGATCGGCGAACAGCGCGGGCTCAATATCCGCCGCGACGAATCGGGCAATCTGCTGCTCGATATTCCCGGGCAGATGACCGAGGACGGCGTGCAGGAAGGCGGTGCGAACGCATCGCCCGAGGCGCCGCAAGCCTCGATTGTTATCGAACCCGCCCCGACCACCGCCGATTACTGGCGACGGCTGACTGACCTTGCCCTCTCGCGCTACTTCTTGCTGCTGGCATGGGCGGCACTCTATATCGCCATCGTCGCAGGCGCACGTGCGCGGGCCGCCGAACGGCGCGGCGAGCGCTTCCGCAGCGCGGCCAAGGCAGCCGAGCTGCGCAGCCTACGGTATCAGGTGAATCCGCACTTCCTTTTCAACACGCTCAATTCGCTGTCATCGCTCGTGATGACCGGCAAGGGCGACCGCGCAGAGGAAATGATCCAGTCGCTATCGCGTTTCTACCGCCACTCGCTGGCGGACGATTCGACGGGCGATGTAAGCCTGGAGGACGAGATCGACCTGCAGGAGCACTACCTCGAAATCGAATCCGTGCGTTTCCCCGACCGGCTCAAGGTGCATGTCGATCTTCCCAGCGAACTCGGCCAGCTCAAGGTGCCGGGCATGATCCTTCAGCCACTGGTCGAAAACTCGGTGAAGTATGGTGTCTCCGCATCGGCAAAGCCGGTTACGATCAGCATCGTCGTGCGCGAGGAATACGGACGGCTGGTCATCCGTGTCAGTGACAACGGACCCGGAATGCCGACCAGCCACACCGGCGGATTCGGCATCGGCCTTGCCAATGTCCGCGACCGTCTCGAGGCACGCTTCGGGCAGGAGGCAACGATCACGTCTGGCCAGTCGCTCGATGGCTATGAAACCGAACTCAGGCTACCGATGGTGAAGCATGGCTGAGGAAGCAGACACGAAATTGCGCACCCTGATCGTCGATGATGAACCGCTTGCGGTCGAACGCATGCAGGTCATCTGCGCGAAGATGGACGATCTCAATGTTGTTGGCACGGCCAGCGACGGTGCCCAGGCGCTGCGGCTCGTCGAAGCGCTCTCGCCCGACCTGATCCTGCTCGACATGACCATGCCCGAAGTGGACGGCCTTTCGGTCGCCAAGACGCTCTCCAAGCAGGAAGAGCGACCGGCGGTGGTCTTCGTCACAGCGCATGACAATTACGCGGTCGAAGCCTTCGATCTCGACGCGGTCGACTATGTCCTCAAGCCGGTCAAACCCGATCGTCTCGAACGCGCCATCCAGCGCGCGCTTGCCCGCCGCGGCGATGGCGAGCGGGAGGACAGCAAGTGGCTTGAGGAATTGTGGATCCCGCATCGCAGCGAATTGATCCGCATCGACACCGAGGAAGTCTCGCGCATCGATGCCGAGCGCGACTATGTCCGCCTGCATGTCGAGGATCGCAGTTACCTGCTGTTGCAGACGATCGCGGGCCTCGAGAAGCGACTCGATCCGGCCAAATTCATTCGCATCCATCGCTCCACGATCCTGAGAAAGGACCGCATCAAGGGCCTTCGCCACGATGGCCTGGGCGTCTGGTCGGTCGAGATGGAAGACGGCGAAGCGCTGCGCATCGGCCGCACGTACCTTCCAAAGGTAAAGGCGATGGCCGGAAGGTAGTTGGAGGGTAGTCCCGATCGGGATCTGACCTCGCTCATTTCAAAAAACAAAAAAACACCCCGGCCGGGGGACTGCAGTCCGGCCGGGGTGCAGGTAAGCGGGCTGGGGGTTGATCAGCCGCCGTTCGCGCGCTGCTCTACGACAGCTGCGAATTTCTTGGTCGCGGAAGCCTTGGCTTCTTCGAAGCAGCGCTTCGTGTCGGCGCCGCGAAGTCGCGATCCGGTTTCGTGGCGCGAGTAGTTGCAGGCCTTGCGAGCGGCATTGTCGATGCGCCGCTCAAGCGTTTCCTGGCCGTGGGCCGATGCAAGGTCGAGGTCGCGATATTCGACATCGAACGAAACGGTCTGGGCGCTCGCGGGGAGAGCGAAAGCTGCCAGGGTGAGTGCTACGAGGGTCTTTTTCATTGGTATTCCTCCGGGTCTGCGGCGGGTCCGGCTTTTCTGGGGGACTGTCGTTTCGGACCCGCCGCACAAACTGTATTGACCAGCTACAACTGTAAATGCACGCGGCTATCGACGGGCGGGGAGCGCTTCTGGACCGAATGGGGAGAACGGGCGACGAATGACGATTGGCAATCGGCGAACAGCATTCCTATTTCTGGAGGGTGTTCCTGATTGCGATCATGTTCCTGCTCGGAGTGGGCAATTTCTTCGTCCACAAGGCGGTGCTGGAAAGCCGCCACCCCATGCTGGAGCAGTTTCCAGGTTTCCGGGGCGCGGGCCGCAGGGTTTCGCTTGCCTTCGAATACGTCGTGCTTGTCGCCTGCATGCTCTTGGCGGCTCAGGAGTGGGCGGGTGCTGTCATCGCCTATGCGATCTACAGCTCGTTCAATTTCGGAACCGCCTGGCTGATCCTTTCCGGCCGGATTTAGGCCGTACTGGCGCCGGAAAGCATTTCTCGATGGCACCACGGGCTGCCGATCTGCTAGCGCTTCCGCCATGAATTCCGACCCTAGGCGCATCTTCCACATCTCCGACGTCCATTTCGGCCTCGAGAACAATCGGGCGCTCGACTGGGTGAAGCAGGAGATCGCCGAGAAACGGCCCGATGCCGTGGCCATCACGGGCGATCTCACCATGCGCGCACGGCATCGCGAATTCGCCGCAGCGACCAAGTGGATCAATTCGCTCGAAGCACCTGTGACGGTCGAGGTGGGCAATCACGATATGCCCTATTTCAACCCGATCGAGCGTTTCATCGACCCCTACCGCCGTTTCAACGGGATGAAGGACAAGGTCGAAAAGGAGCTCGACCTCGGCAATCTGGCGATCATCCCGCTCAAGACTGCGGTGCGCGCGCAGCCGCGCCTCAACTGGTCGAAGGGCTGGGTCACCGATGCGGCGCTCGAGAAATGTCTCGCCGCGATAGATGCAATGCCCGGTGGACAGCGTGCACTCGTCGCGGTCCACCACCCTTTGCGCGAAGTGGGGACGCAGGGAACCGCGCTCACCAAGAATGGAGAAAGGGCACTGCGCGCGCTCGCCCGGCGGCCGGTCGAGGCGGTGCTTTCCGGTCATGTCCACGACGCCTTCGACATCATGGAAGATACGAGCGAGGGGCCGGTCCGCATGATCGGCGCCGGCACGCTTTCACAGCGCACCCGATCGACCCCATGCAGCTTCAACGAGATTGAGTGGGACGGCGAAAGTCTGACCGTGACCGTGCGCAATCTCGAACATGTCGAAACCGCGGACATGCAGATCGACGACGTGCCCGAAAATGCCCTGCCGCCGCGCGAACCGGGCGAACCCGTCGCGCCTGTAAGGCAGGTGCCGCGCGTCGATCCTCCGGTGCATTAACCAGAGCCGTCAGCCGAATCTCAACCTCGGTAGGCGACAATTCGCGCGAGCCATAGGAGGATGACGGGTGATCGAACTCTTCAAGGCCGTGCCGCTGGGCGGGATCCTCAGCTACGTGGTGGCCCTGGTTGTTGGTAGTCAGGGAACCAGCGGGGGGCACCTGCACATTACGCGCACCGAAATCTACCAGTACGAGATGTGGTGGAGCTGGCCGCTGTTCCTCGCCGGGACCGCGGTGGCATGGGGCATCATGGCGATGCAACGCTGAGCTCTTCGCGGTCGCAACCGAGAACCGGCACGGCAAAAGAAAAGGGCGGCTCCTTGCGGGGCCGCCCTTCCTCGGTGTTCGGTATGATCGGTTCCGAAGCCTGCGAAGCTTGGCGATCCGAATCAGCGCTTGCTGAACTGGAAGCTGCGACGTGCCTTGGCGCGGCCGTACTTCTTACGCTCGACCACGCGGCTGTCGCGGGTGAGGAAGCCGGCGGCCTTGACCGTCGAACGCAGCGCAGGCTCGTACTTGGTCAGTGCCTGGCTGATGCCGTGCTTGACTGCACCGGCCTGGCCCGAGAGACCGCCGCCGCGAACGGTGGCGACAACGTCGTACTGGCCTTGGCGCTCGGTGATGGCGAACGGCTGGTCGATCACGAGACGCAGGGTCGGACGTGCGAAGTAGACTTCCTGGTCCTTGCCATTGACGATGATCTTGCCGCTGCCCGGGACGAGCCAGACGCGTGCGGTAGCGTCCTTACGACGACCGGTTGCGTATGCGCGGCCCTGAGCGTCGAGTTCCTGCTCGCGCAGGGGAACGTCGGCCTTGGCAGCGATTTCTGCCGCATCACCTTCAGGTGCGTCGCCGGCAATGTCCTTCAGATCGGCGAGATCCGAGACGGTTTCGTTCTTGGTTTCGTCAGCCATTATGCAACAGCCTTGTTCTTGCGGTTCATCGAAGCGACGTCGAGCGTCTTGGGCTTCTGGCCCTCATGCGGATGCTCGGTGCCGTTGTAGAGGTGGAGCGCCTTCATCTGCGCACGGCCAAGCGGACCGCGCGGGATCATGCGCTGCACGGCCTTTTCAAGGACGCGCTCGGGGAAACGACCGCCCAGCACCTTGGCAGGGGTGGTTTCCTTGATGCCGCCCGGGTGGCCGGTGTGCTTGTAATAGATCTTGTCGTCCATCTTCTTGCCGGTGAACTTCACCTTGTCGGCATTGATGATGATGACGTGATCGCCGCAATCGACATGCGGGGTGTAGCTCGGCTTGTGCTTGCCGCGCAGGATGTTGGCGACGATTGCCGCGAGACGGCCGACGACGAGGTTTTCCGCGTCGATGATGTGCCAGTCCTTTTCGACCTCTGCCGGCTTTGCCGACTGGGTCACTTTCGTGAGAGCCTTCATGGCTTGATGTCCGTTTGCTCGAGTTATCGCGCCGTGCTTGTGGCGCTAAACGATTGCGCGGCCCCGCATGCGGAGCCGCTAAGCGCGCGCCAAATGGCGTTGTATGTGCGATTCGTCAAGCAATTCCGCGGGTCCTGCGTGGGGTAAAATAATACTACCACTTCAATCAGGCCACGCTCCATGTCTCGCGCGACACGCGTGTGCTGTCAGCAATCCGCGTTACGATGCGCCGCTCGCTCTGCGTCAGAAGCCCGTCGCTGGTGCGAGCCGATGCGCTGATTGTCACCTCGTAGGTGCCGGTCCCCCCGCCGGGCAGCACGAGCTTGCGGCTCTCGCTGCGCTTACCGGGTGCAGGGAAGAAGAGATCGCGCGGAACCTGGCTGACGAGCGATGCCGTGGTTTTCCCGAGTTCGGCGAGATACCGTCTCACGTCTGCCTGGGTTGCCTGCTCCATGGCCTTGCGGTCGATTTCTCGCGAAGCCTGCTCGACTGCTTGCGCGATGCTGGCATTATCATCCGGCCAGCCGACAATGGCACCCGACCGGTCGAGCTCCATCGGGAAGAGGCCTGTGACTTCTCTCCTGCGTTCGATATCGGCCAGCGCCGCCAGCGCAGGCGGGGTTTCCACGGAGACCGCGACCTGCTGTCCGTCGATCTTCGCGCCCGCCGCCAGCTTGACGAAGCGGCAGTCCCACTCGCGGGAGACGATCACGGCCTTGCCGTCGCCGAGACCGCGCTCAAGCGTGCGCCGCAAGCGGAACCGGTCGGTCGGGAAAGCCACCGACACGGCGCGGGCCGACAGGCTCGCAGGCAGTGCGAGGGCGGGCAGCACCAGACTCCAGCCGATGGTGCTCAGAATATGTCTGCGGTTAAGACCCGTCACTCTTTCCCCCCTCGTTGAGTCCTGCCAGCCATTCTTGCGTTCCGGCGCTCGCATGGCAGGGCCAACCCAATATGGCCGGGGTATCATAAGGATGCAGGCAATCAAGCCGCTCTATGGCAGCGTCGAGTAACCCGGAATCCGTCTTGAGCAGCGCAGCGACTTCCTCGCCCTCGCCCCTTTCTCCGTTCCACGCGAAAAGCGCCGAAATCGATCCGCCGACATTGATGCAGGCGACCAGCTTTTCGCCGACCAACTGTCCTCCGACCGCGAGCGCTGTCTCCCGGTCGGGAAAGGGACAGTAGATCAACGCGCTCAAGCGTTCCTGCCGATCGCGTGGGCACCCCATGCATAGGCGGCAACCAGCAGCGCGCCGACCAGCTGGTGCAGGACTGCGAGGTAGAAATCGACGCCGGTCATGACCGTCGCGATACCAAGCAGAATCTGGATGCCGAAAGCCGAGTGAATTGCGATCGAGGCGGGGCGGCTGACGGGCTTCACCCTGCGCGCCATGACGATGAGCGCGCCCACCGCGACCCAGGCCCACCAGCGGTGCATCCAGTGGATCAGGAAGGGATCATGTGTCGCGGCCCAGAACAGACTACGCGACATATCGAATTCGGGGATGAAGCGCCCCTGCATGAGAGGCCAGCTGTCCGAAGCGAGCCCAGCGTTAAGGCCGGCGACCCAAGCACCGAGCAGCAGTTGTACAAACAGGATCACTCCGGTCCAGCCGGCAATGGCGGTCATGCGTGCGGGACGTTCGTGCCCCTTGCCCAGCGCGCGCAAGTCGAGCGCGGTCCAGATCAGGCCGCCGAGCAGGATCAATGC
>JABDNC010000090.1 GCA_013001165.1 Erythrobacter sp. | reverse complement strand
GTCGATCTTGCCAATCAGTATCGCGACCGAGGCGATGAGGCTGGTGCTGCGATGCGCAGCGCCGCCCCGGAGCGCTTGCGGCCCGTATTGATGACAGCGCTGGCAGCGGTCTTCGGAATGCTACCTGTAGCACTAGCCCAATCCGACGCCGCCGAATGGCGCAACGCAATGGGGTTCATCATCATCGGAGGTTTAACGACCTCGACTTTCCTCACATTGCTCGTCGTTCCTGCAGCATATGCGGCCTCGGCGGACTTGAGGGGCGGCGTAAGTAAGCTACGTACAAAACTTGCGAAATTCTCGTTCAGCCGTTCCAATTCTGGCGCATAGGAAGGAGCGATCTGGGATGATCTTCCCGACTGATCTGCGTCATGAGATAGTCGCGCAGAATCCCTACACCTATCGCTAGACAAAGGCTGGCAATAGCGATCAGAGCCGTCTGCTTTTTCGCGGCGGAGCGGACGCCAGTCCAAGCGAGACTGGCGTCCCATAGCGGTCAGATCTCGGTCTTTTCAGCGAGCGTGAGAGCGTCCTCAATGTCAACGCCTAGATATCGAACGGTGTTTTCGATCTTGGAATGACCCAATAGAATTTGGATCGCCCTTATGTTGCCTGTGGCCTTGTAAATGATCGAGGCCTTTGTGCGGCGAAGCGAATGGGTTCCATACTCTTCAGGCATTAGGCCAATCCCTTTTACCCACTCGTCAACCAGTCGAGCATACTGTCGCGTGCTCAAGTGGCGCGTGGCATCAACTCGGCTCGGAAAGACGAAGTCCTCAACGTCACCTCCTCTGAGCTCCAGCCACGCGAATAGACTTGCACGTGCGTCTGTCGCAATCTCGAACTGAACAGGCCGACCAGTCTTGCGCTGCGTGATCATCGCTCGTTTCCTGATTTCGGGACCGCTCACCAAGTCGCCGATTTTCAACTCAACGAGATCGCAACCACGCAGCTTGCTGTCGATTGCCAAGTCGAACAGCGCCCGGTCTCTGATGCGCTCTTCGCGATCTAGGAAGAAGCGAATGGCCCAGATCTGCTTCTGATTGAATGGGCGTTTGGGGCCAATCTTCGCGCCGAAATTCCAAGGCACTCGGTTTTGGGCGGCAGGGTCGAATTGTGAATAGGTCATCTTCGTTCTCCTAGGCCGGAATGGCCTCGGAGAATGTCTGCTTTCGGGCGCTAAGATCTCGAATGGCTACATCTTGGTTTGGGGCGCAAAGCCGCCATTCGCAGCGCTCAATCGCCGCGCGGCTATTTTACGACAGGTGTTGTCCGGAGTCACTGAACCGACATATCCGCGAACAATTGCCAAACCGCGCGCAAATGGAAATTTGGCGAGCACACCGTACCCCGCGAATTCGGGACATAAGTTTATGATATTTCTATGAAATAGCGTTTTGGGCGGAATCGACCCGTCTACGAGTAGAGCGGGTTTGCGCTGAGCCGTAGACAACTCACAGTTTCATAAGCATATGAATTAAGATGATAATATTCATTCTAAGAGTGAGTTGTTTGCGATCCGCCGAATTTCTTTTTTTGTTACCTATTAAGGTTGCGCTCCACTCACATACGAGTTGCCAATCTTACCGGTGACAACCGATAGCTAGCAGGCTAATCGTGAGGCACTGCGAGGGGCGCAGTTGTCCCTCTCAATCCCGGGTTTTTCCACAGAAGCGCGGGCAAGTGGGGGCCAGATTGGGGGCCTTTTATTTCTACGGTTTTGAAAAACAAAATAAGTTCAGTTGTTTACTCAACCTATTGGTTTCCCTTCACCGCTCCAGCGCTTCCCGACCCGCCCACGAATTGAACGCCGCTTCGCTTTGCGCTACCCGAAAGCCGCATCTGCGAAGAGGGAATCAGCGATGAGCATCTTTACCGATCACCCGCATTCGGTGGGCGAGAGCTATTTCGAGCATCTCGTGACTGCGGGCAGTTTCGGCGTCAGCCTGATCGCAGCCGGCTTTGCCTGCCTCGTGCACGGCATATTTCCCTTCTGGTGCAAGACCACCGGAAGCCGCGCCGTGCGCCAGCTGGCCGATCGCATGATCCACGGGCGCGAGCGTTACGACGGGAATGCGCCCAAGGGCGAACAGATCGACTGGTGCATCTGATTGCCAGCTAGGCGCTGCTGCGGGGTTACTTGGGCGGCATCCTGATCGCGCCGTCCAGCCGGAACTGGTGCGCATTGATATAGGAGTTGCGCGCAATCTCGCAGATCAGCGAGGCGAATTCTTCCGGTTCGCCGAGGCGTTTCGGGAAAGGCACACTGGCGTTGAGCTGGTCCCACATTTGCGGATTACGGTCCTTCATTCCCAGCATCAGCGGGGTCGCGAAGATCCCGGGCATCACCGAATTCACACGGATGCCGAGGTCCATGAGATCGCGCGCCATTGGTAACACGAGGCCGTTCACGCCTGCCTTGCAGCTGCCATAGATGACCTGCCCTATCTGTCCGTCCTGCGCGGCAACGCTGGCAGTCAGGGTGATGCAGCCGCGCTCGCCATCATCGTTCAGCGGGTCGCTGTTCGCCATGCCGAGCGCCGAGTGGCTCGCCACGCGATAGGACGATACTAGGATGCCCTCCGCGCCGTAGGCGTAATCCTCGGTCGACAAGCGCTTGTAGCCGCCCTTTTCCTTGTCCCAGCCAAGCGTCTTCCCGCGCCGGCTGGTCATCGCGCAATGGACGGTGACGCGTTCCTGGCCATGGGCGTCGCGCGCGCGGTCGAAACCTTCGACGACCGATTGTTCATCGGTGATGTCCACCTTGGCGAAGATCCCGCCGATTGCCTCGGCATGGGCACGCCCGCCTTCCTCGTCGATATCAAAGATCGTGACCTGGAGGCCGAGATCGGCCAGCGCCTTCGCGCTTGCCTTGCCGAGGCCGCTCGCCCCGCCGGTTACTACCGCTGCCATGCCTTCGGTCAGTTGCATCATGTCTCTCCCAAAGTGTCATTTTGCTTCCACATTGCTATCGCATGATGCAGGCTGTGACGCCAAGGAGTTAAGTGATGACCGCCGACCTGCATCGACGCCAATTTCTGTCTGCCACGGCCAGCGCATTTGCCGCGCTGTCGCTGTCGGGCTGCCAGACGCGCGCTGCTTCCTCGCCCCTGCCATTTACCGGCTATGGCGAACTCGTGCCCGATCCCAATGGCATGCTCAATTTGCCCGAGGGGTTCTCCTACCGGCTGATCTCGGCGTTCGGACAGGAAATGGACGACGGAGAGCCCGTGCCCGACGCTGCCGACGGCATGGGCTGCATTCCGCTGTCGCGCAGGGAAATTGCCCTCGTGCGCAACCATGAACTGATGCCCGGCGATGGCGGATCGGAATTTCTCGAAACGGGTTTCGACAAGGTCGGCGGACAGGCCGTCCTGCCGGGCGGGACCACCACGATCGTCCTCGATGCGAAATCTCTGCGCAAGAAGCGCGAATACCGTTCGCTCGCCGGGACCCTGCGGAATTGCGCAGGCGGCGTGACGCCATGGGGCAGCTGGCTGACCTGCGAGGAATTCGTCACCACCGATGACCAGATCGCACCCGACAAGCTGGCGAAGCACCATGGCTGGATTTTCGAAGTCCCTGCCGATGCCGGAAAGCAGATCAACCCCGAACCGCTCAAGGCCATGGGCCGCTTCAATCACGAGGCTGCGTGTGTCGATCCGGAGACGGGGCTGATCTACCTGACCGAGGACCGGCCGGATTCCGCGCTATATCGCTTCCTGCCCAAGGTGCCGGGCGACCTTGCACAGGGCGGCGAATTGCAGGCAATGCGGATTGCTGGCCTGGCGGACACACGCAACTGGGAAGAACCCGCGATGCCGGTCGGCACGCGGTACTCGGTTGACTGGATTACGCTCGACGATGTCGAGGCTCCGCTGGACGATCTGCGTACACGCGCAGCGGCGCAGGGCGCGGCAATCATCGCCCGCGGCGAAGGCATCCACATGGGACTGGACGAGCTCTACATCTGCTCCACCAGCGGCGGGGCAATGAAGCTCGGCCAGATCTTCAAGCTCGTTCCAGGGCGGAACCGCAAGGCGGACGAGGTCGAGCTGTTCTTCGAGAGCGAAAGCGAAGAGCAGTTCAACTATGGCGACAATCTAGTTGTCGCGCCCAACGGGCACCTCATCGTGTGCGAGGACCAGTATACCGAGGTCGTCGACAACCGCCTGATCCTGATCACGCCCAAGGGCGAACCGCATGTGTTCGGGCGTCTGACGATGCAAACCGAGCTGGCTGGCGGGTGCTTCTCGCCCGATGGCAAGTGGTTCTTCGTCAACGCCTATTCGCCGACCCGCACCTTCGCGATCACCGGCCCCTGGTACGGCTGACGCGACTGATAATTAATCGCAATAAGCGAATGACGAACGACAGCTAATCGATTAAGGCGATTACTGCGCTCGAAACCCTTCGCGAAACTCTCTCGTCCCTCTGCCGTTGGTAGGTTGAACGAATTCAAGAAGGGAAATCTACAATGGCCGAGCTCGGCAACAACGCGAAATCTGGTCTCGTCACTGCGCTCAACGGCGCGCTTGCGGATACGATGGCGCTCTATTTCAAGACCAAGAACTTTCACTGGCACGTCGCAGGGCCGCGCTTTCGCGACCTGCACTTGCTGTTCGATGAGCAGGCGGCAGAACTGATCGGCACGGTCGATGCGATCGGTGAACGCGTCCGCAAGAATGACGAATATACACTGACCTCCATCGGGACCATCCAGGCCGAGACCAGCATCAAGGACCAGGACGATGTCACCATCACTGCCGATGCGATGGTTGCCGAACTGCGCGACGACAACAAGAAGCTTCACGACCGTCTCGGGTCGGTGAAGGAGGAAGCGGAGTCCGTCGGCGACAACGCCACAAGCGGCATCGTCGATGACTGGATCGACCAGTGCGAGGAACGTATCTGGTTCCTCAACCAGACCAGCAAGTAATTTAAACGAATAGCAATTCAGACCCGCCGGGACCCTTAAATCCCGGCGGGTTTCGTGTATCTGGTAGTGCCATGGCAGAAGCAACGATCATCGAGAACGCGACCGACGGCGATATTGCCGACTGGCTCGCGCAGCGGCTTGGCGAAGCATTCGCGACAACCGAGGGGCCGGTGACCATCACCGTGCCGGGTGGCTCGACGCCGTTCCCGATCATCGAGCAGCTTCTTAAGCGCGATCTGGACTGGTCACGGCTGGTGGTGTGGCCGGGTGACGACCGGATCGTGCCCGAGGATCACGAGGCTTCGAACACCGGCAAACTGCGCAAGCTGTTCGAGCCGGCAGGCGCAGAGGTCGTGACACTCACCATCATGGAGCAGGTCCCGCACTTCGACCTCGCATGGCTCGGCATGGGGGCCGACGGGCACATCGCCTCGCTCTTCCCCAATACCGATCCGAAGCTGGACGAACCGCGCAGCATCCTGCGTCTCACGCCCGATCCGCTCCCGCCAGAAGCGCCCTTCGACCGGATCAGCCTGACGCTGCCCTCGCTTCTTGCAAGCGACCAGATCCTGTTCGTGATCCGCGGTTCGGACAAGCGGACCGTGTTCGACCAAGCCCTTGCGGGTAAAAGCGATTTGCCGGTTGCCCGGCTGCTGGCAGGCGCTAAACAGCCTGTCACATGCTTCACCTGATACCTGCGCCGCTTCACCGGCTCGCCCTCAAGATCGGATACAAGCTGCAGCAGCGGATGCGCCGTACGACAGGTACGG
>JABDNC010000099.1 GCA_013001165.1 Erythrobacter sp. | reverse complement strand
GGGCCAAGCCGTGCGCGATGGCAATGTAGCCGGTGAGAGAAGGAGGCGGCAGTCGGGAGAGCCGCCGCCACCCCACTTCAATCTCGGCTGCTTATCCCATGGTGGGGATGACGAAGGCGTTCGACCCGTCACCGCCGCCGTCGGGCCAGCGCTGGGTGACCTTCTTGGCCTTGGTCCAGAACTTGAGGCCTTCCATGCCGTACTGGTCGATGTCGCCGAAGCCCGAACGCTTCCAGCCGCCGAAGCTGTGGTAGCTCACGGGGACGGGAATCGGCACGTTGATGCCGACCATGCCGACGTTGACGCGGCTGGCGAATTCGCGCGCCGCATGGCCGTTGCGGGTGAAGATGGCGACGCCATTGCCGTACTGGTGCTCGCTCGGGAGGCGGACGGCGTCCTCGAAATCCTTTGCGCGCACGATCTGGAGCACGGGGCCGAAGATTTCTTCCTTGTAGCTTTCCATGTCGGTTGTGACGCGGTCGAGCAGCGTCGGGCCGACGAAGAAGCCGTCCTCGTGGCCCTGCAGGCTGAAGCCGCGGCCGTCGATGACGACTTCGGCGCCTTCCTTCTCGGCCGTGTCGATCCAGCCTTCGACGCGCGCCTTGTGCTCGGGCGTGACCACGGGGCCGTAATGCGCATCGGGATCGTTCGAAACGCCGACGCGCAGCGCGTTGATCGCGGGGATCAGCTTTTCGCGCAGCTTGTCTGCCGTGTCCTCGCCAACGGGAACGACCACGGGCAGCGCCATGCAGCGCTCGCCAGCCGAACCGAAAGCGGCACCGGCAAGATCGTTCACGACCTGGTCGAGGTCGGCGTCGGGCATCACGATGCCGTGGTTCTTCGCGCCGCCGAAAGCCTGCACGCGCTTCGCATTCGCCGAGCCGCGCGAGTAGATATACTGCGCAATGTCGGACGAGCCGACGAAGCTGATCGCCGGGATATCGGGGTGGTCGAGGATGGCATCGACCATTTCCTTGTCGCCATGGACGACCTGCAGCAGTCCCTCGGGCGCGCCGGCTTCTACGAAGAGTTCGGCGAGGCGCACGGGCACGGAGGGATCGCGTTCGGAGGGCTTGAGGATGAAGGCATTGCCAGCCGCGATCGCCATGCCGAACATCCACATCGGGATCATGGCAGGGAAGTTGAACGGCGTGATACCCGCACCGATGCCCAGCGGTTGGCGCATCGAATAGACGTCGATACCCGGGCCTGCGCCTTGCGTGTACTCTCCCTTCAGCGCCTGCGGAATGCCGCAAGCGTATTCGATGACCTCGAGTCCGCGCTGAACGTCGCCATGCGCGTCGTCCACGACCTTGCCGTGCTCGCTCGAAAGAAGTTCGGCCAGTTCTTGTTTGTGCAACTCGACCAGTCGTTTGAATTCGAACATCACGCGGGCACGCTTCTGCGGGTTGGTGGCGGCCCATTCGGGCTGCACCTTCTTGGCCGCATCGACCGCCTGCTGCAGCAGCGCCGCATCGCCCAGCGCAACCTCGGCCTGTACCTCGCCGGTCGACGGGTTCCAGATCTGGTGCTTGCGGACGGGGGCGGGGCTTTCGCCGACGATGAAATGGTCAACCTGACGCATGGGAGAATCCTCTCTTTCCTTGCCAACGGCCTTGGCAAGGAGAGGCTCCGAAATCAACCGGTTTCAAATGAAACCGGCTCCGCTTGCGCCTAGCCGACCGCCGCCATCATCTGCGCGCACAATATCGCGCCATAGGTGCCCAGCGCATAGCCGAGCACTGCCAGCAGCACCCCGACCGGTGCCAGTGCGGGATGAAATGCGCCTGCCACCACCGGTGCCGAAGCCGCCCCGCCGACATTGGCCTTGCTGCCCACCGCCACGAAGAAGAACGGCGCCTTGATGATCTTGGCGACCACCAGCAGCAGGACGATGTGGAACAGCATCCAGATCGCGCCGATCGCCATGAAGGCGGGTGCGTCCATGATCTTGGTCACGTCCATCCGCGTGCCGATGATCGCGACCAGCAGGAAGATGAAGAGCACGCCGAACTTGCTCGCGCCGATGCCTTCCAGTTCGCGGGCACGGGTGAAGCTGGCAAGGAGGCCAGCGGTGGTGGAGACCACGACCACCCAGAAGAAGCTGCTCGCCAGCGTGGCGTCCTCTCCCTGCAGTTCGGTGAAGAAATTGCCCAGCCAGCCGCCGAGCAGATGCGACAGGCCGACGACCGCAAAGGCGACGCCGAACAGCAACACGTAGTCGTTCGCCTTCGCCACACGCTCGATGCTGTCCGAATAGTCCTGCATCGTGTCCTGCAGCTTGGTGATCGAGGAACTGTCCGCGCCGAGCCACTTGTCGACCCGCTCATGCGCGCCTGCGCCGTAAAGCAGGAAGATCATCCAGATCTCGGCGACAATGATATCGACCGCGAGCAGGGCGGCGAAGCCTTCGAGCGGATAGCCGTAGACTTCGAGCATGGCGGTCTGGTTTGCACCGCCACCGATCCAGCTGCCCGCCAGCGTCGCCAGCCCGCGCCATGCGGCTGTGTCGCCCGATCCGATCACCGTGGGATCGAACTGCGCGACGATCCACAGTGCCAGCGGTCCGCCGAGGATGATCCCGACCGTCGCGGTCAGGAACATGATTATCGCCTTGTTGCCGAGGCCGAGGATGCCCTTGATGTCGATGCTGAGCGTCATCAGGAACAGCGCAGCGGGCAGGAAATAGTCCTTGGCGATGGGCCACAGCTGGCTTTCGCTCGTGTCGATCAGCCCGGTCGTCACGAAGAGCGAGGGCACGAGATAGCAGACTAGGATGATCGGCACGAAGACGTAGAACTTCTTCCACGCCGGCCTGTCAAGCGTCGCAAATACGAAGGCCAGAAGAGCGGCCAGAAGCCCGAGAATAATGCGATCGTCGCTGATCATGATGTGTGCGTCCCGCTCCCAATCGGATGTTTGCGGGCCTGCCTAGCGGCTTGCGATGAGAAAAACCATGTTGACCCGCAATCGCGCCTTCCCCAGCACGATTGCGGGTGTTGAGGAGTCAGGAAAAGCATGGGCGATTGGATTGAACTTGCGCGTGGTGCTTGCGGCGAAGCGCAGGGTTATCTCGAAGCGGTTCGAGCGGCGAGTGCGCAGCTTGTTGCCCCCGACGGCAAGCCGCAAGCCGACCTTGTCGAGCAGCACCAGCGCCCGCTTCACGGTTTTGCGTGGATCGGCACAAGTGTCGCAGCGCTCGAGGCGGTTGCCGACTGGGCGGCGCGTTCGCAGCGGGCAGGGCAGTACGGGGAGGTCGAGGAACTCGTCCTGAGGATCGGCTTTGGCGAATACCTGCACCAGCTGACTTCGGCACTCGCGATGAGCCAGAATGAATACGTCCGTCCATCGGAACTCTCGGTGGGCGAAGCGGCGCAAAAGCTCGCGCATTCGGAGGCTGCGAAGCCCTTCCTCGAGGATGGTAACACGGCGACAAGCCGTGCGCGTCTTTCCGCCTTGCTGGCCGAAGGGGCGCGTCCCGACGAGGCGTTCGACGACGAGACGCTCGACATGATCCGCGAGCAGTTCCGCGCCTTCACGGCCGATCGCATCGCGCCCAAGGCGCACCAGTGGCACCTCGCGGACGAGCTCATCCCGATCGAAGTGGTCGAGGAAATGGCCGAGCTAGGCGTCTTCGGCGTCTGCATCGCAGAGGAATATGGCGGGCTTGGTCTCGGCAAGACCGCGATGTGCCTAGTCTCCGAAGAGCTTTCGCGCGGGTGGATTTGCGCAGGCTCGCTCGGCACGCGCTCGGAAATCGCGGGCGAACTCATCGGCGAGAACGGTACTGCAGAGCAGAAAGCGAAATACCTGCCCAAGCTGGCCGACGGCTCGATGCTGCCGACAGCAGTCTTTACCGAGCCGGACACGGGTTCCGATCTCGCCTCTGTGCGCACCCGCGCGAGAAAGCAGGACGATGGCAGTTGGACCATCGACGGCGCGAAGACGTGGATTACCCACGCCGCGCGCGCGGACCTCATGACCGTTCTTTGCCGCTCGGACCCGGAAAGCCCCGGCTATTCCGGCCTCTCGATGTTCCTTGCCGAGAAAACGCGAGGCACCGATGCTGCCCCGTTCCCCGACGAGGGCATCGACGGTAGCGAGATCGAGGTGCTGGGTTATCGCGGCATGAAGGAATATGCGCTCGGTTTCGATGGCTTCGCGGTTTCGGCCGACGGCCTGCTCGGGGGCGCCGAGGGGCAGGGGTTCAAGCAATTGATGCGCACCTTCGAGGGCGCACGAATCCAGACCGCCGCCCGCGCAATCGGGGTTGCCTGGAATGCTTTCGACCTCGGCCTTTCCTATGCGCTGGAGCGCAAGCAGTTCGGCAAGCCCCTGCTCGCTTTCCCGCGCGTGGCGGACAAGCTCGCGCTGATGGCAACCGAGACGGTCATGGCCCGCGAGCTCACCTATTCCGCGGCGCGCCACAAGGACAAGGGCGAGCGCTGCGATATCGAGGCCGGCATGGCGAAGCTGCTTGCTGCGCGTGTCGCGTGGAGCAATGCGGACAATGCGCTGCAGATCCACGGCGGCAACGGCTACGCGCTCGAATACCAGATCAGCCGCGTGCTGTGCGACGCGCGAATTCTCAACATCTTCGAAGGGGCCGGAGAAATCCAGGCGCAGGTCATCGGCCGCGGCATGCTCGCAGGGCAAGCGCGCCATTGACCGCTGGTTGGCGAGACGGCAAACGGCACTGCGCTCGCGGGTGTAGCTCAATGGTAGAGCAGCAGCTTCCCAAGCTGACGACGAGGGTTCGATTCCCTTCACCCGCTCCAGCGCCGCCTTCCCAAAACATCCCGGAAACGCTATAAAATCCTTGGAAATCCGAGGGTTTTTGGCGTTAGATTGTCCTGCATTGCCCCGGATGATCTCGCCACATCTCTCGAAATTGGGGGCCTTTTTGGGGGCCTCATAGGTTTCCGCCAATTCGAGAGGCCCCCAATGTGGGGGCCTTTTCTGGGTAAAGGTTTGAAATCATGGCGCTAACAGACGTTGTAATTCGCAAGGATAAGGCTGGTTCGAAAGCCTACAAAATGAGCGACTCGTCCGGGCTGTTCCTTCTGGTGGAGCCAACCGGCGGAAAACTGTGGCGAATGAAGTATCGCATCGATGGCCGGGAGAAGAAGCTGGCGATCGGACGCTACCCGGAAGTTGGGCTCGCAGAGGCCCGCAGAAGGCGCGACGCGGCGCGAGAGCAGCTAGCGCAGGGCAAGGACCCTTCACGCGAAAAACAGCGTGAGAAGGCGCGTGCGAAGCTTGGTGCCGAAAATACCTTTGCTTCCCTCGCCGCCGAGTTTTGCGAAAAACGCAAACACGATGGCTCCCGGGCCTGGGCACCCGCAACGGCTAAGCGCTGCGAATACCTCTTGTCGGTTCTCAATAGCTCGATTGGCAATCTGCCTATTGCAGACATCGAGCCCGCCGACATCCTGACAGCCGTTCGCCGGATCGAGAGTAAGGGCAAGCTGGAAAGCGCGAAGCGAACCTTGCAACTGGCAGGTTCAGTCTTCCGCTATGCGGTCGCAACTGCGCGCCTCAAATCCGATCCGACACGTGATTTGAGGGGCGCGCTGATGAACCCCACCGTGACGCATTACGGTGCGGTTCTCGATCCTGTCGGGGCTGGGGAGTTGCTACGGGCGATCGATGGCTACGAAGGCCAGCCAATCTCCAAGCTTGCGATGCAACTCGCGCCGCATGTGTTTGTAAGGCCTGGTGAGCTCCGCCACGCCGAGTGGAGCGAGATCGACTTCGAAGGCGCTTTGTGGACGATCCCGGCGAACAAGACTAAGATGCGAAAGGATCACCT
>JABDNC010000087.1 GCA_013001165.1 Erythrobacter sp. | reverse complement strand
AGGTCATGGGTCGGCGCGACAATATCGGCATGTCGGCCCTGATCGACGCGAGCCGCCTGAAGCGCGCACCGATCTGTTCGGATCTCGGCTTCGCACTCGGTCCGCGAATCAATGCCGGCGGCCGTGTCGGCGAGTCGACCCTGGGTGTCCGGCTGCTGACTACGGAAGATGAAGATGAAGCGCGTGAGATCGCCGCGCAATTGTCTGCCCTCAACGAGGAACGCCGCGCCATCGAGGCCGAGGTGCAGCAAGCGGCCGAAGAGCAGCTGGCCGCCCAGCACAATCGCGCAGTCCATGTCGTGGCGGCGCGCGGATGGCATCCGGGTGTGATCGGCATCGTGGCCGGTCGGATCAAGGAAAAGACCGGCAAGCCCTCGCTCGTCATAGCGCTCGACGAGACCGGTGAAGGAAAGGGCTCGGGCCGTTCGATCGCCGGTGTCGACCTTGGCGCTGCGATCATCCGTGCCAGCGAGGAAGGCTTGCTCGTCAAAGGCGGCGGCCACGCGATGGCAGCAGGCCTGACAGTCGAGGAGGCGCGTCTCGAGGAATTCGCCGACTGGCTGGATGCACACCTCGAAGCGGCTGTTTCGCGCTCCGATGCCAATCGCGAGATGCTGCTCGACCTCGCAGTAGCACCCGGTGGACTGACCCCCGCCTTGGTCGAGGCGCTCGAACGGGGCGGACCATATGGGATGGGTTGGCCGGGTCCGCGCGTAGCCGTTGGCCCCGTCAGGCTGGTGAAGTGCGATATCGTCGGCACCGACCACGTCCGCCTGATTGCCAGCGGGGACGACGGCAAGAGCTTCAAGGGAATCGCCTTCCGCGCCGCCGACAGCGACATGGGGCAGGCGTTGCTCCATGGATCGCGCGGGCGCAGGCTGTGGCTGGCCGGGCGTATGAAGATCGACGATTGGGGCAGCCGTCCGCAGGCGGAACTGCACCTTGAAGACGCTGCATTTGCAGATTGATCGCAAACTTGCCGAATTGAGGGTTGACGCTTTCGGCGACCACGCCTAATTGCGCCGCCACGCCACCGAGCCCCCAAGGGGCCGTGGCCCGTTCGTCTAGCGGTTAGGACGCGGCCCTTTCACGGCTGAAACACGGGTTCGATTCCCGTACGGGTCACCATCGGTGGCGTTATTGCATCTGCAATCCGCGCAATGCGCCACATCTGTGGCCCGTTCGTCTAGCGGTTAGGACGCGGCCCTTTCACGGCTGAAACACGGGTTCGATTCCCGTACGGGTCACCACTTCTTCCATGACAATCTGCACCGGGTACTAGCGCTCCCAGAGTAGCCTCGCTAAGCGCGGCATCGTAATGAGCGAACGCGATTTTCCCTGGTCGGCATTTGCACTGGCGATCGCGACGGCCATCGGGCTGCTTGCGCTCGGTTTCCCGGTCGTCCCGGTAGCAGCCATATTGCTGGTCTGGGCCGGGTCGCTCTGGCTGGTAGGTGCCACGCCTCCGCCTCCCGCACCCACCAATGGTAATGGCGCGATCTCCCGCGATAATATGGGCGATCTCTTCGAACATTCCGAAACCCCGGTGATCGTGACCGAAGGCGGGCGCGTCATCATTGCGAATCTCGCCTCGCGACGCCTTCTGGGCGCGCATATCCTCGGGCAGGACGTGAAGATGGCGCTTCGCCAGCCCGAAGCGGTGGACCTGCTCGACAGCGACCGTGACGGCGCAGCCGTCGTCCGCGGTATTGCCCGTCGGCGGGATATCTGGCGCATCAACCGGAAGAAACTCGAAAACGGCCTCGCCATCATCGAGTTCGTGAACAAAACCGCCGAGGCGGACATAAGCCGGGCACACACCGATTTCGTGGCCAATGCCAGCCACGAGTTGCGTACCCCGCTCGCCTCGATCCTCGGATATGTCGAGACGCTGCGCGAAGACGTGGATGACCTCGACCCCAAGACAGGCGACAAGTTTCTCGCCACGATCCAGCGCGAAGGCAAGCGTCTGCAGGACCTCGTGAGCGACCTGATGTCGCTCTCCCGGATCGAGGCGGAAAAGCACGACCTTCCGAGCGAGTCGATCGATCTGGGCAAGCTGGTCGACCGCGCGGCCCGCGATGCCGCCGGAGATCGCGCTGAACGGCTCGATATCGAGACGCACGGCGACTTCACCGTCAGCGGCGACCAGCAGCAACTCGAACAGCTCGTGCGCAACCTCGTCGACAACGGCCTGAAGTATGGCGACGAGGACAAGCAGGTGACGGTCCGTCTCCAGCCGCAGGGAGAGAAACGGGTCCTGCTTACAGTGCAGGATCGGGGCGATGGCATTGCACCCGAGCATCTCCCGCATCTGACACGACGTTTCTACCGCACAGATCCGGGCCGCAGCCGCGCATCGGGCGGCACCGGTCTCGGCCTTGCGATCGTGAAGCACATCGTCGAGCGCCATCGCGGCAAACTCGCGATCGACAGCACGCTGGGCGAAGGAACCAGGGTCAAAGTCACTCTCCCGCTCGCTCGCTAGCGCGCACGAAACTCTTAGAAACCTGCTGTTTTCGACAGGCTGTCCACAGCCCGATGGCCTGTGCGCGCCCACTGTCACATTGCCGTAATAGAGCGGTCATAGAGGCGACCCCGGATCGTAACCTTGTAAGGGATTCGTAACATGAAGACCGCTTTCCGGCTCTCCGTCCTCGCGGCGGCCATGAGCTGCACTATCGCTACCCCCGTCCTCGCGCAGGATGCCGCCCCTACCACCGAAGAAGAGCTCGCAACCATGCGCGCGCAGCTTCAGGCGCTCGTCTCGCGTATCGACCAGCTCGAAGGCGAACTGGCCGAAACCAAGGCTGCAAACGAAGCGCAGGAAACGGCCATCGCTGCGAATGCCGAAGCAGCTGCGCAGCCGGCCCCCGAGCCCGCTCCCGCAGCCGAACTCGAAAAGAAGGATGGATGGAGCTTCAAGCCCCGCGGTCGCCTGATGTTCGACGTCGGCACGATCGGCGCTCCCGAATCGACCGGTGCGGACGACGGGTTCGGCAATGAAGTCCGCCGCGCACGCCTCGGCGCATCGGGCGATCTGCCTGGCGGCTTCGGCTACAAGGTCGAATTCGATCTGGCGGGCGACGAAATCGATGTGAACGACGCCTACTTCTCCTACGATGCAGGTAACGCCGAGATCGCAATCGGTCAGCACAACAACTTCCAGTCGCTCGAAGAGCTGACCAGTTCGCTCCACTCGAGCTTTATCGAGCGTGCCGCTTTCACCGACGCGTTCGGCTTCGAACGCCGCATCGGTGCTTCGATTACGTACGAGAGCGGCATCTTCCTCGGCCAGGCCGGTGTCTTCACCGACAACTTTGCCGACACCGGTACCGATAACCGCAGCATCGATGGCCGTGTGGTCCTGATGCCGAAGATGGGCGACACCCAGCTGCACTTCGGTGGTTCGCTTCACTACAACGACCTCGGCGAAGAAGACGCCACGGTCCGTTATCGCCAGCGCCCCTTCGTTCACTTTACCTCGACCCGTTTCGTCAACACCGACCGCCTCGATGCGGACAGCGAATTCGGTGCAGGTGTCGAAGCAGCTGTAATCTCCGGCCCCTTCCACGCTTCGGCCGAAGGTTTCTGGCAGACCGTAGACATGCCGATGGCGGCGGATAACCCGAACTTCTTCGGCGGTTATGTCGAAGCCGGCTACTTCCTCACCAAGGGCGACACGCGCGGCTATAAAGGCGGCAAGTTCGACCGCGTGAAGCCGGAAAATCCGCTGGGTGACGGCGGCATCGGTTCGGTACAGTTCAACCTGCGCTACGACCATCTCGACCTGAGCGATGCCGGCATCATCGGCGGCGTGCAGAACGGTTACCAGGCCTCGCTGCTCTGGAAGCCGGCGTCGAACACGCTCTTCAGCGTGAACTATGGCCGCATGGAATACACCGATGCGGTCCTGCCGACCGACACCGGTGAAACCGATTACGGCGTCGATGCCTTCGGCGTTCGCGCACAGGTCGATTTCTGATCCCAATCCCGTTATGGGGCCGCGGAAGAGATTCGGCGGTCCCGTAGCGAAAGTCACACTCTTGTCGTCAACACGTAACAATTCCGCGCTCTTGCGCGGCTAGTTGGACACCAAAGGGGTACCCACATGACCAAGACTTTCAAATTCGCACTCGCAGCCGCTTCGGCTCTCACCCTTGCCGCTTGCGGCGGCAATGAAGCCGGCAGCGCCTCGCGCGACCAGATCAAGGGCGTCGGCTCGTCGACCGTCTATCCGTTCGCCAAGGCGGTTTCCGAAACCTTCACCCGTGACAACCCGAACTTCAAGTCGCCGATCATCGAATCGACCGGCACGGGCGGCGGCATGAAGCTTTTCTGCTCAGGCGTCGGAGCTGAAACGCCCGATATCGCCAATGCCTCGCGCCGCATGAAGGCCAGCGAGTTCGCGACCTGCCAACAGAATGGCGTTACCGACGTCATCGAAATCCAGGTCGGCCTCGACGGGATCGCTCTCGCTTCGGCGAAGGGCGGCATCACGATGAACCTGACCCCCAAGATGGTCTATGAAGCTCTGGCAGCTTCGCCCTATGGCGGCGAGCAGACCAACCAGACCTGGGCCGATGTCGACCCCTCGCTCCCCGACGTGGAAATCCTCGTGTACGGCCCGCCCAGCACCTCGGGCACCCGCGACGCGCTCAAGGAACTGATCCTCGAAGCCGGCTGCGACACCAGCGCCGAAATGGAAGCACTGGAGGACAGCGACAAGGACCGTCACGCGCAGCTTTGCACCGAGGTGCGCAGCGATGGCCGCTACGTCGACCAGGGCGAGCAGGACAACCTCATCGTCCAGAAGATCGAAGGCAATCCGAACGCTGTGGGTATCTTTGGCTATTCCTATCTTGAGGAAAATGCCGACAAGGTGCAGGGCCTCAACATGAACGGCGTTGCCCCGACCTACGAGAACATCGCCAACTTCGAATATCCGGGCGCGCGCCCGCTCTACGTCTATGTGAAGAAGGCACACCTCGACGCCATCCCCGGCCTCAAGGAATTCCTCGCACAGTGGACGCAGATGTGGGACCGCGGCGGCGAACTGGCCAAGATCGGCCTCGTTGCCAACCCTGAGGACGTAATGGCTCGTTCGGTTTCGGCCGCCACCAATTACGACACCCTCGACGGTTCCGAACTCAAGTAAGGAATAGCACAAGCACCATGTCGCCGACCCTCCTGCTTCTCCTGGCCCTCGGGCTCGGGCTCGCCGGTTGGTTGGCGGCTCGTGCGCGTGCATGGACCTTCAGGCGCGCCAGCTCCTCCGGGAGGCTGGCGAGCCTTCCCAGCTACCACGCATGGTACGTGGCGCTGTGGATCGTACTCCCGGTAATTGCCTTCGTCGCGGCCTGGAGTGCCATCGCGCCGGGCCTCGTGACCCAATCGGTGCTCGCATCGCCAGCTGCTGACCAATTGCCCTCCTTCGGGTTCCAGCGCCAGACTATCCTGAATGAAGCCCGTGCGGTCGCCACCGGTGCAACGCAGGGCGTCTTCAACCCGCTCGCACGCGAATTCGTCGAACCGTATCGCGAAGCCATTTCGCGCTACAACTGGATCGGCATCATCGTGACCCTGCTGATCGCCTTCCTCGGCGGGGCTTATTCCTTTCTCAGGCTCAAGCCCGATTTTGCGGCCCGCAACCGTGTCGAAAAGATCGTCATGGCGATCCTGCTCGGCGCTTCGCTGGTCGCCATCCTGACCACGATCGGCATTTTCGTCAGCCTCGTGTTCGAGACCATCCGCTTCTTCGGCATGGTGAACCCGATCGACTTCCTGTTCGGCACGCACTGGGCGCCGGACCCGATGGCGAACGCGGCCAACCCCGACCCCACCCGCTACGGCGCAATCCCCCTGTTCTGGGGTACGCTGTTCATCGGTGCGGTTATCGCCATGATCGTGGCAATCCCGCTCGGCCTCATGAGCGCGATCTACCTGACCCAATATGCCAATCCCAAGGTTCGTGCCTGGGTGAAACCCGCGCTTGAGATCCTCGCGGGTGTTCCGACGGTCGTCTATGGATACTTCGCAGCGCTGACCATTGCGCCCGCCATTCGCGACTTCGCGGTCTCGTTGGGTATCTCCAACGCCTCGAGCGAGAGCGCGCTTGCAGCCGGTCTTATCATGGGCGTGATGATCATTCCTTTCGTCTCGTCCATGGCGGACGACAGCATCGCCGCAGTCCCGCAGGCGATGCGGGATGGAAGTCTCGCCATGGGCGCAACCACGAACGAGACCATCCGCCGCGTGATCATCCCGGCCGCCCTGCCCGGCATCGTCGCTGGCATCATGCTCGCAATCAGCCGCGCGATCGGTGAAACCATGATCGTCGTCATGGCAGCATCGACCGCAGCCAACCTGAGCGCGAACCCGCTCGAATCCATGACCACCGTGACGGTCCAGATCGTCGCCATGCTGACCGGTGAAGGCAGCTTCGACCATCCGGCCACGCTGAGCGCCTTCGCGCTGGGCTTCGTGCTCTTCATGGTCACCCTCGCCCTGAATTTCATCGCCCTGCGCGTCGTGAAGAGGTTCCGCGAAGCTTATGAGTGAGCAAATCGCCCCCACACGCACCCCGGCGTTCGAAGCACGCCTGAAGAAGCGTTACGCCGCCGAAAAGCGGTTCAAGGCCCTTGGCCTGTCGGCAATCGTATTCTCGATCGCTGTGCTGATCTACCTGCTCGGCTCGATGACCATCAACGGTATCGGCGGTTTCCAGCGTGCAGAGCTGGAAGTGCCGATCGACTTCACCGAAGCAGCCATTTCAGTCGACACGCAAGCTATCCAAAGCGGCAATGCGGTCCAGTCGCTACAGTCGCAGGGCCTCCCCGAAGTCGTTCAATATTACGCGGTGGAAGCGCTCGGCGAAGAAGGCGCAGAGGAACTTGGTACGCAGGCATGGCGCGATGTCGCCGCCGCAATCGCCGAAGATCCCGGTCTGGTGCAAAGACAAGCCACGTTCTGGCTCCCGGCCAGCGCGGACCTTGCCGCGGGCTATGACGGCGAAGGGTCGCAGGACATGCAGGAGCTTGCCTCGACCCTTGCGAGCCAGGGCAAGCTGGACGAGAATTTCGACGCTGGCTTCTTCAGCCGCGCCGATGCGACGAACCCGCAGCAGGTCGGTATCTGGGGCGCGCTCAAGGGCTCGATCCTGACCATGATCGTGACTTTGCTGCTCGCCTTCCCGATCGGCGTGCTGGCGGCCCTCTACCTTGAAGAATATGCTCCGAAGAACCGCTGGACAGACCTGATCGAGCTATCGATCAACAACCTTGCAGCGGTGCCTTCGATCATCTTCGGTCTGCTCGGTCTTGCGGTATTCCTGACGATCTTCCCGAGCTACCGTTCGGCCCCGCTGATCGGCGGTATGACGCTGGCCCTGATGACGATGCCGGTCATCGTCATCGCCGGACGCAATGCCATCAAGGCTGTCCCGCCGAGCATTCGCGACGGTGCCCTCGCTATTGGCGCGAGCCCCGTGCAGGTGGTGTTCCACCATGTCCTGCCGCTCGCCCTGCCTGGTATCCTGACTGGAACCATCATCGGCATGGCTCGCGCGCTCGGTGAAACCGCACCGCTGCTGATGATCGGCATGCGCGCATTCGTGGCATCGCCGCCCGACAGCTTTACTGCCCCGGCTACCGTATTGCCGATGCAGATCTTCCTGTGGTCCGATGAGATCGACCGCGGCTTCGTGGAACGCACGAGCGCTGCTATCATCGTGCTGCTGGCCTTCCTCCTCGTGATGAATGGCCTCGCCATCTACCTGCGCAACAAGTTCGAGAAAAAGTGGTGACTGTAGTTCACGAAAACCTTGAGAACACCGACGCCAAGATGAGCGCGCGGGACGTGTCCGTATTCTACGGAGACAAGAAAGCGATCGACAATGTCTCGATCGACATCCCGACCGAGTACGTGACGGCGTTCATCGGCCCTTCGGGCTGCGGAAAGTCGACCTTCCTGCGCTCGCTCAACCGCATGAACGACACGATCCCCTCGGCACGCGTCGAGGGCGAGATCATGCTCGATGGCGAAGACATTCATAGCCCTAGCCTCGACGTGGTCCAGCTGCGCGCGCGTGTCGGTATGGTGTTCCAGAAGCCGAACCCGTTTCCGAAGTCGATCTACGACAACATCGCCTACGGCCCCAAGATCCATGGTCTCGCAGAAGGCAAGGACGAGCTCGATGCGGTGGTCGAGAAGTCGCTTCGTCGCGCCGGCTTGTGGGAAGAAGTGAAGGATCGCCTGCAGGACAGCGGCACCGCCCTTTCGGGCGGCCAGCAGCAGCGCCTTTGCATTGCACGCGCCATCGCGGTCGATCCCGAAGTCATCCTGATGGACGAACCGTGCTCCGCGCTCGACCCCATCGCAACTGCGAAGATCGAGGAACTGATCGACGAGTTGAACGGCCGCTATGCGATTGTTATCGTCACGCACTCAATGCAGCAGGCGGCCCGCGTCAGCCAGCGCACGGCGTTCTTCCACCTCGGAAAGATGGTGGAATATGGCCGGACATCTGACATATTCACCAATCCGATCGAACAGCGGACCCAGGATTACATTACCGGTCGCTACGGATAAGGCTTTGAAACCATGAACGAACATACCGTAAAAGCCTTCGACGAAGACATTACTCGCCTGCGCGGACTGATCGCGGAAATGGGTGGGCTCGCCGAGGTCGCAATCCAGGAAGCGCTCGACGCTCTCGTGAAGGGCGACGACGCGCTGGCGAAGAAAGTCGTCAAGGGCGACAAGAAGATCGACGCTCTCGAGAGCGAGATCGACAAGCTTGCCGTGCGCATCATCGCGCTGCGTGCGCCGATGGCCGACGATCTTCGCGAAGTCATCGCTGCGCTGAAGATCGCTGGCGTCGTCGAGCGTATCGGCGACTATTCGAAGAACATCGCCAAGGCGAGCCGCGAGATCGGCGACAATCGCAAGCAGTTCGAGCCGCTGACCCTGCTCCCGGCCATGGCCGAAGTCGCAAGCGAAATGGTCCACGACGTGCTGACTGCATATGCAGCGCGTGACCCGGAACTGGCGCGCGAAGTGATCGCTGCCGACGAGAAGGTCGACGCCTTCTACAACTCAATCTTCCGCAACCTCGTCAGCCACATGGTCGAGAACCCGGCAACCATCTCCAGCGCAGCGCAGTTGCTGTTCGTTGCCCGCAATCTCGAACGGATCGGCGACCATGCGACCAACGTCGCGGAAATGGTCCATTTCGCCGCGACCGGCACCTATCCGCCCGACGAGGATGGCTGACACAATTCTGTAGCTTGAGGGTCATACTGCCGTGCCAGACAAACTGCAGGAAGGGGCCAAGGTGCAGGCTGGTAAGCTACTACTCGTTGAGGACGATCCCGCCCTCTCCGAACTCCTCGAATACCGCTTTTCGAACGAGGGCTACGACGTTCGCACGACCGCGGATGGCGACGAGGCCCTGCTACTTGCGAGCGAGGAATTGCCCGATCTCGTAATCCTCGACTGGATGATCGAGGGGACGAGCGGCATCGAAGTCTGCCGCCGCCTGCGCCGCGACAAGTCGACCGCGCATGTTCCCATCATCATGCTGACCGCCCGCGAAGCGGAAGACGACCGTATCCGCGGCCTCGAAACCGGTGCAGACGATTATCTGACCAAACCCTTCTCGCCCCGCGAGCTTCTGGCCCGTGTCGCCGCCGTCATGCGTCGCATTCGACCCGTCCTCGCCGGGGAAAGCATCGAAGTCGGTGATCTCACCCTCGACCCCGTGGCTCACAAGGTGACACGCCGCGGCCAGGCGATGAAGCTTGGTCCCACCGAATACCGGCTGCTCAAGTTCTTCATGGAAAGTCCCGGCCGCGTGTTCAGTCGCAACCAGCTGCTCGACGGCGTTTGGGGTACCGAGAGCGATATCGAATTGCGAACGGTCGACGTGCATATCCGCCGGCTGCGCAAGGCCATCGAGATCGAGGGCGCACGCGATCCCGTGCGCACCGTGCGCAGCGCAGGGTATTCGCTCGAAGCGGTCTGACCTCAGATGATCAGCGTAATTCTCGCCGTCATTGTCGGAGGACTATTTCTGGGCGGTGCGCTTATGGCTGGCGACGCCTTCAAGCGGCGCAGCCCGGCGAGGAACTTCGAAGTCCGACTGATCGAAGGTGACCAGTTCACCATTCGCGTGCGTGGATGGGCCGGACACGAGCTCCGCATTATTTTTGCCGGCTTCGCGGCAATGTACGACATCCAAGAGCCGCGGATCGTCGAAGGACCAGGCCGCGTTTTCTCCATCGACTGGCCGGATGGCCTCGAGGAAGCGCATATCCTCTTCGCGGTGAATTATCTGCATTATCCGCGGGATTTCGATATCGACGGTCGCTCGATACTCAGTGCGGCCCGCGTTCGGCGCGGGAACCTCACCGGCATTGCCGACAATCAGTCGGCCTTCATCTTCGTCCCCGGGTACGACACGCATTTCGACCGGGTCCATGTGGTCGATGATGCCGGACAAGCCTATCTCGGTGATTTCGGCAGCACCGCCTTCGTTCAGATCGACGATGCACGCATGCCGCGCGAAGTGCCGAAGCTGTTCACCTGATCAGCGGCAGACGCCGGTCCAGCGGTCGTCCATGTCGAAATGAAAATGATCGGCATGCGCTGCGTTGTAGTCGGGCGAGAGGACGGTCGAGTAGACCGTGCAGGCGCCGTCTCTCACTTCGCGCAGGAAACGTTGCTTGTCGCCCTCGCCCTGCCAGTCCTGCAGGACGAAAATCCGGGTCCCGTCTTCGAGGACAAAACCACCGATATCGAGCGCGTTGGCTGTCGCATGCTCGCTCCACGGGCCATCGTCACGGCCATACATCCGGCGGCAGGAATAGGCACCCATGTGTTCGACGCGGGCGACTTTGCTGCCGAAAATCTCCTCGGCAACCGGATCGACGCTGTTTCGCTTCCACAGCTCCATCGCCACGGCGACCGGACATGTAGTCGCGGGGGTGTCCGGGCTGAACGGATAATCACCCAGCCTTGTTCGGTCATCTCGTCGGCATTCCCCTTCGCCTACCGGCTCCAAGGCAGTGAAGGAAACACCGCTACGATCAAGCACCGCACGACAAGCAGGCACATCGCTTCTCAGGGCGAGCAGCTTTCGTTCGGTCGCCCAGCCGGTCGGGTGGTCGAGGTTCAGCGGTGCCCACGGATTGTGCTCCGGATGGTCGGCAAGCCAGCTGCGACCAGCGACCAGCAGGCCAATGACGAGGAGCAAAACCACCACGCGCCGGTCGAAAACGAATTTGCCGATGCGGCGCGATAGGGTGAAGTTCACAACTGCGTCCCGTAGAGGTCGATCGCGATAAACAGGGCGATCAGGATGAATACGATCCCGATGCCCCTATCGATCCAGCGACGCGTGGCGGCACGTTCCATGGCACGCGCCATCTGCTTGCCCGCTGCGATGTAGAGCCAGCCGATCAGGAGGTCGATGACCAGCGCGACGGCAGCGAGAATGGCGATCTGCCAGCCGATCGAACCGGCCGGATCGACGAATGGCGGGATG
>JABDNC010000050.1 GCA_013001165.1 Erythrobacter sp. | reverse complement strand
TGACCATCGCCACCTGAACGTCGCCGCCTTCGGCCGCACGGCCGCGCTGGATGAGGCTCTCGATCGACACGCCCGCGTCGCGCATCGCTGCAGTGATCTCTGCAAGAACGCCCGGACGGTCGGCCACAGTGAAGCGCAGGTAATCGCGCCCGATGCGGTCGCCCGGATCGGCCGGCTCGCATTGTTGCAGCGACGCAACCGGCACGGAGAAAGGCGCACCGGACTGGCCGCGGGCAATCTCGATCAGGTCGGCAACGACGGCGCTTGCAGTCGGCTTGTCGCCCGCCCCTGCCCCCTGGAACAGCAAGCGTCCCGAGAAGTCGCCTTCGGCCACTACGGCATTGGTCGGGCCGGTGACCGCAGCAAGCGGATGGCGGAAGGGCACGAGGCAGGGACGCACACGCTGCAACAGGCGCGGAGCATCGCCCTCCTCTTCCAGCGTCGCGATACCGACGAGGCGCACCACATAGCCAAGCGTATCCGCCTGCGCGATGTCGCTGGCGCGCACCTGCGTGATGCCTTCGGTCCGCACAGCCTCGAAATCGATCCGCGTGCCGAAACCGATGGCGGCAAGGATGGCCAGCTTGTGCGCCGCATCCACACCCTCGATGTCGAAAGCGGGATCGGCCTCGGCATAGCCCTTGTCCTGCGCAGCGGCGAGCATCTCGTCGAAGTCCGCACCGGTCTGCTCCATCTCGGACAGCACGTAATTGCAGGTGCCGTTGAGGATGCCGTAGATCCGGTTGAGCGCATTGGCTGCGGTGCCTTCGCGAAGGCCCTTCACCACTGGGATACCGCCCGCCACCGCCGCTTCGAAAGCGAAGGGCGAATGCTTGATCGCGGCCAGTTCGGCCAGTTCCAGGCCATGATGCGCGACCATCGCCTTGTTGGCGGTAACAAAGCCCTTGCCCGCATCGAGCGCGGCGCGCGCGAGGGTGAGAGCCGGGCCATCCGACCCGCCAACCAGCTCGACAACGATGTCGACGTCGGCGCGCTTGGCCATGGCCTGCATGTCGTCGACCCATGCATATCCCGACAGGTCGACACCGCGATCCTTGGCGCGGTCACGGGCGCTCACCGCAACGATCTCGATCGGCCGACCGGCGCGCGCGGCGATCATCGCTTGGTTCGTCTCGATTAGGCGGATAACGCCGGTACCCACGGTCCCGAGGCCGGCAAGTGCGATTCTGAGCGGCTCAGCCATCGACCTTCTCCCGCGCAGGAAAGCCCATGGCGATGCGGACCACATCGGGCACGGGCGTCGGACGTCCTTCGGGCAGGTCGACGTGAACGGTCAGCAGCCGCATCTCCGCCCTCAGCGAACCGTCGTCGGCACCGTGCAGCGAGATCAGCGTCTTCATGCTCGAGTTGCCGATCGACTCGATCGTCAACCGCCCCTCGATCAGCTCGTCGAGCCGGATCGGGGCGAGGTAATCGACCTCCGCGCGGCGTACGTGGAACTCCACCTCGTCGGGCATGCCGTTATTGCGCGCTTCACGGAAGTGCTCGCTGACGAGGATGTCAGCATATTCGAGATAGCGCGAATTGAAGACGACGCTCTGCGGGTCGACTTCGGCATAGCGCACGCGGAAAGTGTGTCGGAAAGGCTCCATACCCTGCCGCCTAGCGCATGGCGCGCACGGGAGTGAACCAGTTTGTCTTTGTGCAGGCTAAGCCCGGGTTAGCGATCGAGCGTGCGGGTGCAGGGTCCCAGCTGCTCGATCACGAATTGATAGTCGCGTGCCGCCAGCGCCCGGGCACGCGAATCGCGCGAGAAGTTCGCTTCGGCGGGCAAATCTGCCGGCAACGTGCAGGCGAGGCGGTACCATTGCAGCGTGCCTGCGCGCGGGGCTCGGGCCGACTGGTCGACGATCTCGGTCCATGAAACGCCCCAGCGCGGCTCCTGGTTGGGGCGACGGACCACGGTGATCGAGACCGGGCCGTCGTTTTCGGTATCGAGGAAGATCTGGGTCTCCGATTCGCCCACCAAGGTCCCTTCGACGGCAAGCGCGTCGGCGACACTCGTGACGCGCGGGGGCGCATCGGGAGCGAGTAGCGAGGTAAGAACCGGGCGAAGCGCGGCCTCGAATTCAAGCGTATAGGGGCGCTGGGCGCCGTCACCGACCAGCTGGATCTCGCCCGGACGGCCGGAGACTGGACGCGCGAAGAGAATCATCTCGCGCTTCTTCAACTTGGGCGCCTTGCCCTTCGCGGTGAGCGGCACGTCGACGAGATAGCGCAGGTTTTCGCCAACCGGGACATTGCCCGAGATCAGCGCAAGCGTGCGTGCCTCGACATAGAGACGGACATGGCCGGGGGCGACTCCGGGTGCACGCTCGGGCTCGAGCGCCACCTGGTCGCGAATCTGTACCCGCGCGACGATCTGCGAATCTTCCGCAAGACCCACCGTATCCGCATACGTCAGCGAGGGTGCAGGCGCGGCGCTGTCCTGCGCTGCGACCGGTATTGATAAGGCGAGGAGGGCACTGCCGGCGATGATGGAAAGACGGGGCATGGTCGGCGATAATCCTCTTGAGAATCGAATATTTGCGTCGCTACGGATCAATCCGGCACGCTTGCCGGTGGTTCCTGCATAGCGCGCCGTGAATCGCCAGTTAACCGATAAAGCGTTTGCCCCTGCCCTGCATCGCAGCTAAGGCGTGCACCAGAACCGGGTTAATGATACAATATTGCCTGAAAGCGTCTCTGAGGGACTTTTTCAGGAACCACCCGGGTCGATCGCCGTCGTTCCTGTATGGGTCGCGAAGGTGAAAATGGAATGCGGCGCCGGGGAAACTTGCCAAGGTTTCCAACCCCTGCGGCGTCAGAATGGCCCGATTCGCGTCGGGCAGACACGATGGAGTGATGCAACCGAATGGCTTATGCTGATCAAGAGATGAGTGGCAATCGCGTCGTCGCGATCATCATCGTTGCCCTCATCCACATTGCCCTCGGTTACCTGCTGATTACCGGTCTGGCCGTCGATGCGGTCAAGAATGTGGTTGAGCGCGTAACTACGATCGATGTGGAAGAACCCCCGCCGCCGGAGCCGGAAGACGAACCGCCGCCGCCGCCGGAAGATATCCCCGAGACCGCGCCTCCGCCGCCGGTCGCGCCGCCGCCGCCGATTAACATCGCGCCTGCGCCGCCGCCGATCCGTACGCAGACGAATATTCCTCCGCCTGCGCCGCCGGCACTCAGGATTCCGCCGCCCGCCCCCCCGGCACCGCCGCCGCCGCCGTCACTGGCCCGCGCTGCATCCCCGGACAATTTCCAGCGTTGGGGTGCGCGCATTCAGAACGACTATCCTTCCAGCGCGCTTCGCCGCGAAGAACAGGGTACCGTTTCGATGCGGATCACGATCGGTGCAAATGGCCGCGTAGAGGCCTGCGCCGTCACGGGAAGCTCGGGCTCGAGTGCTCTCGACCAGGCAGCATGTCGCGGTATGCAGCGTTACGCACGCTACAACCCCGCGCTCAATGATGCCGGCAACCCGGTTTCTTCGACCACCAATCAATCGATCCGCTACGTCCTGCCCGAATAGGGACACTCGGCAGAGACGATAGAGAAATTTTTCAAGAGGATTACTCGCTATGATTATCGAAATGCTCACTGCGGCTGCTGGCGAAGCGCCCAAGAACTCGTTCGGCTTCTGGGAAGCCATGGAAGAAGGCGGCCCCGTCGCCTGGTCGATCCTCGGCGTCATGGTCATCATGTCGGTCGGCTCGTTCTACATCCTGTTCACCAAGTTCTTCGAACAGCAGAAGGTGATGAACCAGTACAAGGGCGTCCGCACCAACTTCTGGCGCGCAAACAGCCTGAAGGAAGGCGCCACCAAGCTGGAAAAGAACAGCGCATGGCGTCAGCTCGTCGACGATGCAGTGGCTGCTGAAGAAAAGCACGCCAAGCTCAACGACAGCCTCGAAGCCCATGACTGGCTGCATGGTTCGCTCGCTCGTTCGGAGCACTCGATCCAGGCCAAGCTCAACGGCGGCCTCCCGTTCCTCGCAACCGTGGGTGCAACCGCACCGTTCGTCGGCCTGCTCGGTACGGTTATCGGTATCTACCGCGCACTGATCAACATCGGCGTCGCCGGTTCGGCTTCGATCGACAAGGTCGCAGGCCCGGTTGGTGAAGCACTGATCATGACCGCCATCGGTCTGCTCGTCGCCGTTCCGGCCGTGTTCGCCTACAACTGGCTGCAGAGCCGCAACCGTCGCATCAACGACCTGATGAGCGGTTTCTCGACGGACCTGCTCGCCAACATCAACTCGAACGGTGCCATCAAGCCGATGACCGCGGCTTCGACCAAGACTGCCGCAAAGGCAGCTGCTGGCGGCCGTACGGTCCCGGGTGCCAAGCCCGCAGCCGGCACCACCACGACCGCGCCGAAGGCCTAAGAGATACGCGCGGGCGGCCCTCGTGCCGCCCGCGCCATCTCATCCGTTTCGCGTGATCACAGGTAAGAATAGGATTTAAGCTATGGCGATTTCGACAGGAGGTGGCGCAGATACGCCCATGTCGGACATCAACACCACTCCGCTCGTGGACGTGATGCTGGTGCTTCTGATCATCTTCCTCATCGCTGTCCCGGTCGCGATCCAGACGATCGAGAAGCTGGAGATCCCGGTTTTGGTGTCGCAGGAATCGAAGGATAAGGTCGAGAACCTGCTCCTGACCGTCAGCACCACCGACGAAGCAGGCCTCAGCGCTGGCGACACCGGTTTTCAGGGCGCCTCGCGGACCGGCGATTGCCGAGTCTACTTCAACAACATTACCCCGGTCACCTCGGAAGAGCTGTACGACCAGGCGTTCGAGCGTCTGGACAACATCGTCCAGCGTGCAGGTGGCCCGGAAGCAATCATGCAGGATCCCGAAAAGATCCCGCAGGTTCACATCCGTGGCGACGTGAATGCACCGTGGTCGTGCGTTGCAGGGGCGATCTACAACGTCCAGGCAGCCGGTTACCCGACCGTCGGCTTCATCTCGAACCCGGTCGAGCCCTGAGGTCGCCAGACCTTTCGGCACGGACATATTTTAGGAGTACACCACCATGGCAATGGCAGGCGGTAAGGACGATGGCAGTCCGATGATGGAAATGAACATGACGCCGTTGATCGACGTCTTGCTCGTTCTACTCATCATGTTCATCATCACCATTCCGGTGGCTACGCACTCGGTCGACATCGACCTCCCGCAGCCGAGCCCGGATGACAACCCACCACCGATCGATCCGATCAAGAACAAGCTGGTTCTCACACAGACCAATGAGATCTTGTGGAATGCACAGCCGATCACGATGAGCGAGCTGGCAACCAATCTTCAGCAGTCTCTGACAATCCAGCCCGAGCCTGAGCTGCAGTTTGAGCCAGAAGCTCTCGCAAGCTATGAGCTTTCAGCCCGCGTGCTGAATGTCATCAAGGCTTCAGGCGTGACGAAGTTCGGCTTTGTCGGCAATGAGAAATATCGCAGTTTTGCTGGTGGCCAGCAGTAAACGCTAGCTACAATCAAACACGATCAAGGGGCGGAGCAATCCGCCCCTTTTTTGTTGGCCTGAGACCATGCCGTAGTCTGATGCCTTCTCGCGCTCAAAAGAGCGTGGCGGCGATCTGCCAATTTTGATCTCGGTCAAAGACAAGACATCATATGGTGCTAAGAATTGCTCCAATCGAGGAGACGAATCATGAAATCGATCTTACTGCATGTGGAAGATGATGAAGGTATGGAAGCGCGCCTTCAGGTTGCGATGGATATTGCGCGCGCGCACGGCAGCCACATTACTTGCCTGCAAGTTGTGAGTTACGAAATCTTCGCACCAGGAGACTTCTATGGGTCCGCAATGATGGCAGTCATTCCGCAACTCAAGGAAGCCGCTGGAAATTTCAGAAAGAAGATCGAAACGGATCTTGCCAATGAGGATGTCCAATGGGAGTGGCAGTGTTACGATGGTGTCGCAACGTCGAAACTACTGGAACGGTCCGCCCTCAACGACCTGATCGTCGTCGGCCCGCGCGATGTCGGGCAAAGGGTGCAGGCTCCTTCGAGCATGATCGCAGAGCTGGCCTTGAGAACTTCGGTACCGGTGTTGGTTGTCCCGCCTGAGACCGAGAGATTGGATCCCGAGGCGCCGATCCTGGTCGCCTGGAACAATTCTAGTGAGGCTTGCGCGGCGCTCCGTGCGTCTGTCCCCCTGCTGCGCAAGTCGAGCAAAGTGTTTCTGGCAATCATAAGCGAGGAAAAGGATCGCGATCGCCACGATTTCCCTCCTGTGGAAGGCGCACAATATCTCAGCCGGTATGGAGTGCACGCTGAAGTGCTAGACATCCCGCGGGATGGCGCTCACGTTTCGGATGCTCTTTTTGCAGCCGCCAAGGCGCGCGATTGCGGACTGGTGGTTATGGGTGCCTATGGCCATTCACGGCTTGCAGAATTCCTGCTCGGCGGAGTGACAAGAAAGTCGCTGTCTGAGCCGCAGCTGCCGATATTGCTGGCGCACTAACGGGCGTGTGTGACGCTTCACATCGTGCTTAGCTTGCATGGCCGATTGGTATGGTATGTTAT
>JABDNC010000048.1 GCA_013001165.1 Erythrobacter sp. | reverse complement strand
CTGGTCCAGCGGATCGCTTCTTCGACGATGCCGGGCAGCAGCGAGCGGTCCTTGCGCACGCGGGCCCATTGTTCGGGGTCCTGCGCCAGCGCCAGCATCGCGCCCGCCGTGCTGGCGCTCGTGGTGTCGTGCCCGGCGGCGGCGACGATGATGTAGTAACCCATCATGTCGCGATCGTTGAGCGGCTCGCCGTCGATCTTCGCATTGGCGATCGTGCTGGCAACATCGTCGGTCGGGTTGGCACGCTTTTCGGCCGTGAGCTTGGCGAAATAGGCCTCGAAATCCTTCACTGCGCCGGCAACTAGTTGCGTGATCGCTTCGGGGGGCAGGTCCTTCATGCCCGACTGGTTCAGTTCCTCGTCCTGCCCGCCGAACATCTGCTGGGTGAGCATGAGCATGCGCGGCTCGTCCTCTTCCGGAACGCCGAGGATCTGCATCACCACATGCAAGGGGTAGGGCTGCGAGACGAGCTTGCAAAAATCTGCGCTCACTTGTTCCCCAGGCCCGCCCTTCCCGGCCTCAATCAACCGGTCGACAGTCTTGTCTGCCAACTCGCGGATATCGTGCTCCAGCGTGCGCAGGTTCTTGGGCATGAACCATTCCTGCGTCAGCTTGCGATACTTCATGTGGATCGGCGCATCGAAAGTCACGAGGCTCGCCACCAGGTGCGGACTGCCGCCGGTCACGTTCTTGGCAAATTCGATCCCCTCGGTGAGGCTGAAAACCACCGTCTGCGGGTTGTTGAGGAAGGTCGCATTGTCCTTGGAAATGCGCATCGCATCCTCATAGCGCGAGACCAGCCAGAACGGCGGATGGCGATGTTCGGGATCTTCCACCCAGACCAGTGGCGTTTCCTTGCGCAAGCGATCGAACGTGTCGAGCAGCGGGTCCCAGTCGGCGTACTTCTCGGCCGAAATAACCTCGTAGGCGGTCTCGGGGTCCAGCGTCGGCCTGTCCTGCGCCGTCATCACGCTTGCTCCGTCTCTTCCTCGGCCATCCGCTGGTATTCGTCGCGCAACTCGCGCTTGTAGAGCTTGCCATTGGCTTCGCGAGGCAGTTCGGAGCGGAAATCGAAAAGCTTGGGCATCTTGATCTTGGCGAGGCTTGGGGCAAGGAAATCGCGTAGTTCCGCCTCCAGTTTCTCGCCAGCTTCCGCCATGTCCTTGGGCTGGACGACCGCGACGACCTTCTCTCCGAAATCGGGGCAGGGCGCACCGATCACGGCGGCGTCCATCACCTTGTCATGGGTTACCAGCAGGTTCTCGATTTCCTGCGGGTAGATGTTCACCCCGCCGGAAATGATCATGTGGCTCTTGCGGTCGGTCAGGTAGAGGAAGCCGTCCTCGTCGAGGTGACCGATATCGCCCAGTGTCATCCAGCCCTTGGGATGCATCGCCTCGGCCGTCTTTTCCGGGTCGTTATGATAGGTCGGAATGAGGTCGTTCTCGAAAAACAGCAGCCCGTCCTGTCCGGCGGGCAGTTCGTTGCCATCGCCATCGCAGACATGGATCTTGCCGTAGATCGCCTTGCCGACGCTGCCCGGATGGGACAGCCAGTCCTCGGCCTTGATCAGCGTCATGCCGATGCCTTCGGACCCGGCGTAATATTCGTTGATGATCGGGCCCCACCATTCGATCATCTCGCGCTTGATCGGCACGGGGCATGGCGCAGCCGCGTGTAGCGCGCGCTGGTGGCTGGAAAGATCGTAACCCTCGCGCTCATGCGGTTCGAGCTTGAGCATGCGCACGAAATGCGTGGGCACCCATTGACTGTCGGTAATCCTGTATTTCTCGATCGTCTCGAGCGCGTGCTGCGGTTCGAAATGCTCCATCACCACTACCGTGCCGCCAAGGCGCTGTGCCGTCGTGCACCAGCCGAGCGGTGCCGCGTGATAAAGCGGTGCGGGCGACAGATAGACCATGCTGCCATCCGCCGGCATGCCTGCACCCATGACCGCGAGGCCGACGAGCGGATTGGGCGCAAGGATATCGTCACTGTCGGGCGGCGCGGGACGAACGCCCTTGGGGCTGCCTGTCGTGCCCGAGGAATAGAGCATGTACTGGCCGGGCGCCTGGTCCGCGATCGGCTCTGCGGGCTGGGCGGCGAGGGCGGCCTCGAAATCCTCATCACCGCCGGAGCCCACGATCAGGAATTCCATGCCGCCGCAACTGGCGCGCATATCGTCCATGCGGTCATCGAACTTGCGGCTGGTGACCAGCAGCTTCACGCCTGCATCGTTGAGGATGTAACAGATCTCCGGCGCGGTCAGGCGGGTCGATACGGGCACCATCATCGTGCCGGCCCGCTGCGAACCCCAGACGATCGGCAGGTAGTGGATGGTGTTTTCCATCAGCACGCCGAAATGGTCGCCGGCCTTCAGTCCCCTTGCGCGCAGCAGCTGGGCGAAGCGGTTGGCATAGGCGTCCATCTCGCCATAGGTCATCGTCTCGCCGCTGCCCGACATTATGATTGCGGGATGGTCGGGGCGCGCCTGTGCATGCGTGATCGGGTGCATCTATGATCCTCTCTCTTACCGTCGGTCCGCATTGACGGGACTCGTCCGGTTGCAAGGAGAAACGTAACCACCACAGGCCTGCGGGCAAGAAAAAAGGCGGTCGGGATGTCCCCGCCGCCTTTTTCATTCTTTCCCGAAAGGTCGCTTCGAAGATTTATTCTTCGTCGTTACCGCCCTGGCCGCCTTCGCCGATCGCAATCGCAAATGCCTGCTGGGCTTCCGATTCGATCATGTAGGGAACCGGGTTTACGGCTTCGCCATCGATACGGACTTCATAGTGAAGATGCGGGCCGGTCGAACGGCCGGTCGAGCCGACGTAGCCGATGAGCTCACCCTTCTTGACGCGGGTGCCCGGAGCAACAGCGATGCGCGACATGTGCGCGTAACGGGTCTGGATGCGGGCGCCGTGTTCGATCGAAACGAAGTTGCCGTAGCTCGACCAGCGCTGTGCCTTCGACACGTAACCATCGGCAGTGGCGTAGATCGGGGTGCCGGTCGGAGCGGCGAGATCGACGCCCTTGTGCCCGAGGCGACGCTTGAGAACCGGATGCGTGCGCATGCCGTAATCGCTGGTAAGGCGTGCATCTTCGAGCGGCATGCGCGAAGGAACCGAAACCTGCGGAGCAGCGATGGCCGGAGCTGCAGCCGGGTTTTCCCAGCGTGCGAACAGTTCGGTGAACTGTGCATCCTCGCCGCCAACAGCGGTGTCGGCGACCTTCGAAATGTCAATCGCGCCTTCGGCAGCAGCGGTCGCAGCGGTGACGCCGTCGGTTCCGGCCTGTGCCGGAGCGGCGGCAACCAGCATTCCTGCAGCAGCCATGGTGAAAGCAAGCGATGCGCGCTTGATGATCATGCTAAACCCGTCCGTCGGCGCTGGTGCGCCTTCTTATCCCTGACCGATGAGGGCGTCCCGGCCGCTCATCCGTCATAATTTCTGTCCCGCCGGAACCCCCCGGCAATTCGTGAGTATGGGTTATGGCGGTAAAGGTTAATCAGGCAATACCGGCGTAGAAGTCCCGCGATAAACCGGCTGCGGAACGCGCCGAGTCGTTGAATGGTGGCTTCAGCCCTCCCGAAAAATGCATTTTGACCAATTTTCGCCATGATTCCGGCGGGTTCTCGCCGCGAGCCACGCAAACGGCATGAAAGTGCTTTGAGCCGTAGGCGACATGGCGGATTTCGTCGTCAAGGATTCGCTGCAGAATTTTCGCCCCGTTTTCATCACCTTGCGCGCGTACTCTTTCAAGCGTCGCCGGAGTAACGTCGAGCCCGCGCGCTTCGAGGACCATGGGAACGATCGCAAGGCGCGCGGCGACGTCATGAGCAGTGTCTTGCGCGGCGCTCCACAGCCCGTCGTGTGCAGGCAACGCTCCGTAGTGCGAATCGAGCGAATCGAGTTTTCGCTCGAGTAGCGCGAAGTGCATTGCCTCGTCGGCTGCGACAGAAAGAAATTCGGAAACAAAGACTTGGCCCATCGATTCGCCGAATCGTCCGGCCATGTCGAGCGCTAGATCGATGGCGACGAATTCGATGTGGGCCAGGGCGTGCCACAGCGCGAGGCGGCCCTTTTCCGATCCACCTTTTCCGCGTCGCGGCATGTCGCGCGGCAGGCGCAGGTCGAGTTCGCTAGGCCATTCGGGCCGCTCAGGCATGGCGCAATCGAAGGTGAAGTCGAGCCGCCCCAGCCGCCAGTCGCGCGCGACCTTGCGGGCGGTAAATACCTTGGCGGTCTTGTCGCCCGTCAGCAGGGCATCGCGAATGGCGCGAGAGACGGACGTCATGCTGTGCGGGCGGCCTCGAGGACTTCCTCGACGTGACCCTTCACCTTCACCTTGGGCCAGACGCGCAGGATCTTGCCGGCTTCGTCCAGCAGGTAGGTCGAACGGACCATGCCCATAAAGGTCTTCCCGTACATCTTCTTCTCGGTCCAAACGCCGAGTTCGTCCGAAAGGCCGTTCTCTTCTGCGTCGGTGGCGAGATCGATCGTGAGGTCGTGCTTGGCGATGAAGTTCTGGTGCTTCTTTGCCGAGTCCTTGCTCACACCGAGCAGGTAGGTGCCTGCCTTCTCGAAGTTCGCCTTGGCCGCGGTGAAATCCTTCGCCTCGGTCGTGCAGCCGGGGGTGTTGTCCTTCGGATAGAAGAAGATCACGGCCTTACGGCCTTTTAGATCGGCCTTGGTCACTGTTCCGCCGTCGGGCGTTTCCATGGTGAAATCGGGGAAGGCATCGCCTTCTGCATAAGTCGTCATCAGTCCAGCTCCAGTGTTTCGCCGAAAATCGCCTGCCATATCTTCGCGACCTGCGCCCTCGTACAGGCAAAGCGGGCAAGCAGGGTTTCGAAGTCATCCGCCTCGCACAGCCGCGCAAGGATCGCGCACGGTGCCTCGCCCGGGATCGCGAGGTCGGGTGCAAGCAGGCGCGTACCGACCAACAGCCGCGTCATCAAGCGGTGCGCGTCGGCGAGGTCGTCCAGCCCGGGCAGCTGCCCTATCGCCTCATCGAGAGAGGGCGTCAGGCCCTGGCGGTCGCGCAGCTGGAGGAAGTGTACGAGAAACTCGAGGTCGACGAGGCCGCCGCGCAGCAGCTTGGCATCGAGCGCGCCCTTGGCGGGTTTATGCGCTGACATCTCGTTACGCATCTTGAGGAGGTCGGAGCGCAGTTCCGCCTCGTCGCGCTCGCGGCAGAGCACGTCCCTGAGGATGGCTTCGACGTCGCTGCGGGCCTCGGCGCTGCCGGTCAGCGCGCGTGCCCGGGTGAGCGCCATGTGCTCCCACGTCCAGGCATCCTCGCGCTGGTAGCGGGCAAAGCTGTCGACGCTCACCGCCAGGGGGCCTTGTGCGCCCTGCGGTCTCAGCCTCGTGTCGACTTCGTACAGGGCACCTTCGGCGGTCGGGACGGAAAGAGCGGCGCTGACGCGTTGTGCAAGCCGATTGAAATAGAGCGTTGCGCCAAGCGGTCGCTCGCCATCGCTTTCCGCCTCGTGGCTGCCGGTGAAGAGGTAGACGATGTCGAGATCGGAGGCATAGGTGAGCACGCCGCCGCCAAGCCTTCCGAGGCCGAGTACGACCAGTTCGCCGCCCTCGATCCTCCCGTGGCGCCGGGCGAACTCTTCCTCTGCCGCAGCCTGCGCCGAGGCCAATGCGGCTTCGGCGACGCGGGCAAGGGCCGCCGCAATGTCGAGCGGGTCGTGCGCGGTCTCCATCAGCTGCACGCCCAGCGCGAACCGCGTCTCGCCGGTGACGATGCGGATACGATCCAGCTTGTCTTCGTACGTGTCGCCCCGCTCGCCCTGCTGCATCGCTTCGACAATCTCCTCGCGGCTCCCGGGCAGCTCATGCGCGCTGCGGTCGATCAGCGCGTCAACCAGTTCCGGACGACGCGCAATGGCATCGGCGAGCGGCGGGGCGAGCGTCAGGCAGTCGGCAAGGAGCTGCATCAACCCCGGTCGCGCCTCGAGCAGGCGAAACAGGTTGATCGCGCTCGACATGCGTTCGAGCAGGCTCTCCCAGCGCGCCACCGCTCGCTCCGGCTCGCGGGAGGCGGCAAGTGATTCTATCAGCGTCGGGCGGATGGCTTCGAACGCGGACAGCGCGGCCGAGCTTCTAAGCGGCGGGTACCGACCGTCGGTCCAGTTGGCGACCCGCGCTGTAAGCGCAGGATTGAGGCTGGCCTTGCTGTCGGGTGGCGCGACATGCGGGCTGTCCACGGGAACCGAAATCTCGTCCTCTGCCAGCAGGGCGTCGTAGCGCTCGGCAACCGGAGTGGTCAGTTCCGCAATGTGCTCAAGCCATGCGCGACCATCGGCGAACCCGTCGAGCCGCGCGGCATTGTCGAGCGCCTCGCCTGAAGGCAGCGTGTGCGTTTGCTGGTCGGCGACCATCTGCAGGCGGTGTTCGACCCGGCGCAGCCCGTCATAGCTTTCGCCCAAGGCGCGTGCGTCATCCGCGCCGATCCGGCCGGTTACCGCCAATGCATCGAGCGCGGCACGCGTCTGCTTTCGGCGCAGCGATGCATCGCGTCCGCCATGGATGAGCTGGTGGGTCTGCGCGAAGAACTCGATCTCGCGAATCCCTCCGCGGCCCAGTTTCACGTTGTAGCCGGTTGCCGGTTCGCGCGGGCCCGTCTGCTTGTCGCGGATGCGGTGGGTGAGGCGCCGCACTTCGTCGATGGCGCCGAAATCGAGGCTGCGCCGCCAGACGAAAGGACGGATGTGGTCGAGGAAAGCCTCGCCCGCACCGATATCTCCGGCACAGGAACGCGCTCGGATGAAGGCGGCGCGTTCCCATGCGAGGGCCGAACTTTCGTAATGGGTGATGGCAGCATCCAGCGGCAGGGCGAGCGGGCTGACCTCGCTTGCCGGACGCAGGCGCAGGTCGACGCGGAAGACATAGCCCTCGCTGGTCACGTCGGAGAGCACGCGCACGATTTCGCGCGCATATCGCTGGGCCGCCTCGCCCGGCTCATCGCGCTCGCGCCGTGGTAGTCGCTCGGGATCGTAAAGCAGTATCGGATCGATGTCGGACGAATAGTTGAGCTCTCCTGCACCGTGCTTGCCCAGCGCGAGGCCGATCATGCCCTCGGGTGCAGCGCCTTCGACGCGGCGGGAAATCGCCGCCTCGATAGCCCGGTGCAGCGCGCGGTCTGCGAAGAGCGACAACTCGCGCATGACCTTGTCGAGATCGAACCCGCCGGCAAGATCGCCAATCGCAAGGACTAGCGCGAGCGAGCGCTTTTCCCGGCGAAGCGCCAGTCCGGTATCGGCGATCCCTTCGCCGGATGCCTTCGCCCTTTCGAGGGCTTCCTCTCCCGATCCGGCCACGAGGAGCTCTACCAGTTCGGGATGCCGTTCGAGCGCGCGCGCGAGGAAGGGCGCGTGTTTGCGTGCCCGGTCGATCGCGCTGGTCCAGTCGGCTGCCATAGGATGGCGCTGTGCCCGCGCATGATCGCAGGTGCAAGCTTGCGTGATCGCCCGGTGTGCTGCAACACGCCGCCCATACGATTTGATTAAGGAGAGAGGTTCCTCATGATCCGGACCACACTGGTTGCCGCGTCGGCCCTGCTGCTCGCCGCATGCAACACCAATATCGAAGAAGACTCCTCGCAGGCGGGCCTCGACATTCCCGACGTCGCCAGCGGCGATATCTCCGAAGAGACGATGAAATCGGTTACCGAGCGTCTGTCGTCGGACGAATTCGAAGGCCGCATGCCTGGCACCAAGGGCGAAGAACTGACCGTCGCCCTGCTCACCGAACGCTTCGAAGCCGCAGGCCTCGAGCCGGGCAACAACGGTAGCTGGGTCCAGCGCGTGCCGCTGGTCGAGATCACCGGCAAGGACTTCGCTCCGCTGACCGTTTCGGGCGGCGACGAGGACATGAGCTTCGACTATGCCAGCGAATGGGTCGGGGTGACCTATCGCGAGGACGCCGAGACCAACCTCGAGGACAGCGAACTGGTCTTCGTGGGCTACGGCATCAATGCGCCGGAACGCGACTGGAACGACTATGAAGGCGTAGACATGACCGGCAAGACCGCCGTCATCCTCGTCAACGATGCCGACTTCGGCACCGAGAGCCTCGAAGGCCCGTTCAATGGCAAGGCGATGACCTATTACGGCCGCTGGACCTACAAGTACGAAGAAGCTGCAAGGCAGGGTGCTTCAGGCGCGCTGATCATCCACGACACAGCGCCTGCTTCTTACGGCTGGAACGTGGTCGAAAGCAGCTGGTCGGGCCCGCAGGCTTATGCCCAGCGCGGCGAGAATGCTCCGCCGCTTACGATCATGAATGGCTGGGTCCAGAACGAGGTCGGCAAGCAGATCCTCGAGGCAGCCGGACAGGATGTCGATGCCCTGATGGCGGCTGCGAAGAAGAAGGACTTCACGCCCGTGCCGCTCGGCCTGACCGCTTCGACCAGCTTCAAGAACGACATCCGCACCTTCGAATCGCAGAACGTGATCGGCATGCTTCCGGGCAGCGAAGCTCCCGACGAGTACGTCATCCATACTGCGCACTGGGACCACCTGGGTCGCTGCACGCCGGCACCCGACGGTGACGACATCTGCAACGGTGCAGTCGACAATGCGACCGGCACCGCTGCGCTCGTGGCGCTGGCCGAAGCGCATGCCAAGGCTGGCCCGACGCGCCGTACGCAGGTCTTCCTCGCCGTGACGGCCGAGGAGTCGGGTCTGCTTGGTGCGGACTATTATGCAGCCAATCCGGTGTTCCCGCTCGACCAGACGGTCGGCGGTATCAACATGGATGCATTCCTGATCGCCGGGCCGAGCAAGGACGTGACCGTCGTGGGACCGGGCAAGTCGCAGCTCGACCAGTTCCTCGAAGCTGCACTGACCGCCGATGGCCGGGTGGCGACGCCCAACCCGAGCCCGGAAGCCGGTTACTACTACCGCTCCGACCACTTCGCCTTCGCCAAACGAGGCGTACCGATGCTCTACATCGACGGCGGTGAAGACCTGATCGAGGGCGGAACCGAAGCAGGTGCAGCGGTCGCAACGGACTATCGCGAGAACCGCTATCACGGGCCCAAGGATGAATACGATCCGAACTGGGACTGGTCGGGCGTCATGGCCGACCTCCAGCTCATGTATCGCCTCGGCCGGATGCTGGGCATGAGCACGAGCTGGCCCAACTGGAACGAGGGCGACGAGTTCAAGGCCACGCGCGACGAGAATTGCGCCTCGGCCGAAACCGGCTGCTGATAGCGGGCCGAACAAAAAAGGGGCCGGTCCACCATCGCGGCGGACCGGCCCTTTTTCTTGGTCTAGATAATCAGCGCGCGAGCAGGCGTTCTGCAATGGCGCGGACTTCGCTGCCCATGTCCTCGCGCTCGAGAGCGAGTGCCAGCGTAGCTTCGACGAAACCGGTCTTGCTGCCGCAATCGTAGCGATTGCCTTCGAAGGTGACGGCGTGGAACGCTTGGTTGCCGATCATCTTGGCCATCGCATCGGTCAGCTGGATCTCGCCGCCAGCGCCCTTACCCTGCGTTTCGAGCGTACGCATAACCTCAGGCTGGAGGATGTAGCGGCCCGAGATGATCTTGTTCGAGGGTGCCTCTGCCACCGGCGGCTTCTCGACGAGACCGGTGACTTCGGTCAGCGTATCCGACAACGTCTTGCCCGGCGCGATCACGCCATAGCTCGACACTTCGTCTTCGGGCACTTCGAGGACCGAGATCAGGTTCCCGCCGACTTCGTTATAAGCCTCGACCATCTGCTTCATGCAGCCCGTGCCGCCCTTGTTGGCGATCATCAGTTCGTCGGGAAGCAGGATGGCGAAGGGATCGTTCCCGACAATCGCGCGCGCACACCAGATCGCGTGGCCGAGGCCCATCGGGACCTGCTGGCGCACGGTGATAATATCGCCCGGCGTGGCGCGGGTGGGGTCGAGCACGCTCATGTCCTTGCCGCGCTCTTCCATCGTGGTCTCGAGTTCGAAGGCCACGTCGAAATGCTCGACGATGGCAGTCTTGCCGCGACCGGTAACGAAGATGATCTGCTCGATCCCGGCCTCGCGCGCTTCGTCGACCGCATACTGGATCAGCGGTCGGTCGACGACCGGCAGGAGTTCTTTCGGGATCGCCTTGGTAGCGGGCAGGAAACGGGTGCCGAGCCCCGCAACGGGGAAGACGGCCTTCTTGATGGGTTTGTGCTGACTCATGGGCATGCGGGTTAGGTCCGAGGGGGGAACAGGTCAATCGCTGGTCGGTTGAGCTTTGCAATGGACGGGAGCGATGACAGGCGCATGACGCTTGCCACAGCCCCCGTGAAGACTAAGAGCAGGGGCCCATGGACAAACTTCTCGTACGCGGCGGTAACCGCCTTTCCGGCACCATTCCCATTTCCGGCGCAAAGAATGCAGCGCTCACGCTGATTCCCTGCGCCCTGCTGACTGAAGAAGCGGTGACGCTGCGCAATTTGCCGCGCCTTGCCGATATCGACGGCTTCCAGCACTTGATGACGCAGTTCGGTGTGAGCCACACGATCCCCGGCAAGCGTCCGGAAGAGTTCGGTCGTAACGTCACGCTAGAAGCGATGCGTATCACAAGCTCGGTCGCGCCCTACGATCTCGTGCGCAAGATGCGTGCCTCGATCCTTGTTCTCGGCCCGCTGCTGGCCCGTACTGGCGAAGCGACCGTGTCGCTGCCGGGTGGCTGTGCGATCGGCAACCGCCCGATCGACCTTCACCTTAAGGCGCTTGAGGCCTTTGGCGCGCATATCGAACTTGCCCAGGGCTATGTGAAAGCAAGCGCGCCCGACGGCGGCCTGCCTGGTGGTGAATTCGATTTCCCGGTTGTCTCGGTCGGAGCGACCGAAAATGCGGTCATGGCTGCGGTCCTGTGCAAGGGAACCAGCAAGCTCATCAATGCAGCGCGCGAACCCGAGATTGTCGACCTGTGCAACCTGCTCACCGCGATGGGTGCAGAGATCGAAGGCATCGGCACATCCGAGCTGACAATTCACGGCGTGAAGAGCCTGCACGGCGCGACCTATCGAGTCATGCCCGACCGGATCGAGGCAGGCTCCTATGCCTGTGCTGCCGCGATCACCGGCGGCGAGGTGCTGCTGGGCGGCGCGAATTACGACGACATGGCCTCAACCATCCACGCACTGCGCAACATCGGTGTCGAAGTGACGCAGGAGAAGGACGGAGTTCGCGTGGCTGCCAATGGTACGCTCAAGGCGCACAACCTCACCACTGCTCCGTTCCCGGGCCTTGCCACCGACATGCAGGCCCAGCTGATGAGCTTGCTGTGCAAGGCGGAAGGCACCAGCGTGCTCAAGGAAACGATCTTCGAGAACCGCTTTATGCACGTTCCCGAGCTCACCCGCATGGGCGCCGATATCGAGACTACCGGCCGCACGGCCATCGTGCGCGGTCCGGTCGAACTGACCGGTGCAGAGGTCATGGCGACCGACCTGCGTGCGTCGATGAGCCTCGTCATCGCCGGCCTGGCTGCCAAGGGAGAGACAACGGTCCGACGTCTCTATCATCTCGACCGCGGTTACGAGCGGCTGGAAGAGAAGCTCCAGCTTGTCGGCGCGGATATCGAACGGGTTGGCGACGACTGACGGAGCTTTTCGGACCTTTCGGCTGCTCCAACCGTTTGTTGGGCAAAGCAGATTACGAAAGGAACGACCCATGATCCTCAAGCTCGCAGCACTCGGTGCCCTCGGCTATTTCGGTTATCGCTATTACGAGAAGAACCGCGTCGACGAAAACGGCGTGGCCTTTGCTCGTGGCGAACCCGAAGGCCAGTTTCGCAACGCCGGTTCGGAATCGACCACGACGCACGATACGATGAGCAAGACCGACGAAGCGCTCGACGAAACCTATCCGGCGAGCGACGCAACGGCCAAGTACTAAGGGCGGATACTAAGCCTCTTCGGCGACACTAGTCGAAAGAGCGGCGGGAGTGATTCCGCCGCTCATTTCGTGCCGGGAGACCATCTCGTGGCTTGCAAGCCAGACCCGGATCGCGCCTGCTAGTCCCGGGGGCGTATCGCTGCGTATACGTTCCGCGTCGATGGTGGCGACCAGCGTATTGACGGCAAGGCCGCGGCGGGCAGCCGCTGCGCGCAGCAGGTCCCAAAAAACCGGTTCAAGGCTGACAGAGGTGCGGTGCCCGTCGATGCGGACCGAGTATTTTACAGGCGGATGATACGGCGTGTTCATGCGGGCGCCCTAACTGCCTCCGGAAACGCGCGCATTATCATTTGATGCGCGTTCCGGCTCGAATTGTGACTTTTTAACTCGCGAACGCACAAATCGGCCCCCAATTTTTTGGGGTGGCCGCCCGCAACGGCGCGACCTAGACCTGTCGGCTATGGACGAGGGCTATGATGCGCTGAGCGAAAAAGAGCGGGAGACGCTTCGCCTGATGGTGCGCGGTCACGATGCCAAGTCGATGGCCCGCGAGCTGGATCTTTCGGTTCACACCATCAACGACCGCCTTCGCGCAGCACGCCGCAAGCTCGGCGTGACCAGTAGTCGCGAAGCCGCCCGGCTGGTGTTCGAGCATGAGGGAGCGGCACCCGAAAATCTTGCGGGCAAGGGATTGGGGGATGTCGGCGACACGGAAACCGGCGACGTTGAAGCAGGTCCACGGGCAGCAAGCCCCAAGCCCAGGCATTATCTCGTAATCGGAGTTATTCTCATGTCCCTTGTTCTCGCGACGATTCTCCTCGCAACGCAAGCAACCGCGCCCGAAGCGCAACCGACTTCATCGGGTCCGCCTGCCGAAGCGCCTCCCTCGCCGATGTCCCAATCCGATGCGGAAGTCGAAAGTGCGGCCCGAGACTGGCTGGAGTTGGTCGACCGCAGCGACTGGCAGGCCAGCTTCGATGCGGCCGGAAAGCAGTTCCGCGATCCGAACACCGTCGAAACTTGGACCGAGGCAAGTGCCCAGGCGCGGGTCCCGCTGGGCGATATGATCTCGCGCAAGGCGATCAGTTTCCAGCAGGTCGCCGCCCCACCCAACGGTTACCAGATGGTGCGCTTCCTGAGCGACTTCGAGAACAAGACGGGCGTGATCGAGACGGTCACGCTCGAACGCGAAGCCGGGGAACTGAAGGTCGTGGGCTATTTCATCGGCTAGGCAGATGCAGGGCGGCTTCGAAGAAGCGCTCTGCTAGCTCAATACATGTGCTGGCCGCCGTTGATGCTCATGGTCGAGCCTGTCACGAATTCACCATGTTCCGAAACAAGGAAGCTGACGCCGCGGGCGATTTCGCTGGCCTTGCCGAGGCGACCGACAGGGATCTTGGCGACGATCTTTTCGAGAACAGGCTCGGGCACGGCGGCGACCATGTCGGTGTCGATGTAACCCGGAGCAATGGCATTCACGGTGATGCCGAAGCGCGCGCCTTCCTGCGCGAGTGCCTTGGTGAAACCGTGGATGCCGCTTTTCGCAGCAGCATAATTGACCTGGCCGTACTGGCCTGCCTGCCCATTGATCGAACCGATGTTGACGATCCGACCCCAGCCGCGCTCCTTCATGCCGGCAAAGGTTGCCTTGGCCATGTTGAAGCAGCCGCCCAGATTGGTGCGCATGACCGCATCCCAGTCCTCGTAGCTCATCTTGAGCAGCGTCCCGTCACGCGTGATGCCGGCGTTGTTGACCACGATCTCGATCGGGCCGTGTTCTTCCTCGACCTGCTTGCACGCAGCCTGCACCGCATCGTAATCGCCGACGTCGAACTTGACCGTCGGTATGCCAGTTTCTTCGGTGAATTTGCGGGCCGCCTCGTCATTGCCCGCATAGTTGGCAATGACCGTGCAATCGCGTTCGTCGCGCAGGCGTTCGCAAATGGCGCGGCCGATCCCGCGGGTTCCTCCGGTGACGATCGCAACACGGCCCATAATCGATTCTCCCAAGCTTTCCGTTACGGAATGGCTTGACCCTATGCGCCAAATTGTGACGGCGCAAAGGCAATTACGCCGACAGGCTGCCGGACAATCGTATTCGTGGAGTTGTAAATCGGCTGGTGAGCCGGATCAGAAGCGGATCTGCGTTCCGACGTAGACTGCCTGGTCATCCTCGACCCCGTCGGTAAGCGGGGTGAGACGGTCACGCTCCTGCGAGAGACGAACACCGGCCGTCACGTCGAGGTTGCGACTTAGACGGTAGGAGCCGCCGAGATCCACCTGCTGCGAACCTGCGCCCTGAATGGTGCGCGGAGTGCTGCCTGCCCGGTCCCGCTGCTCGAGCGCGATGCGCGACTGGAAACGGCTCGGCTTGCCGCGATCTTCGCCGCTGTCGAAGGTCGACAGGTCGGGCATGGCGATGTCGCGAACATTGTCGCGAACGCCTGCTGCCAAGGAAGGCGAGGTGCGGGTCGGCTGGGCGAAGCTCTGGAAACCGCGCGCAATGCCGAGATTGTACCGCGTGCCGGCAATCGGGCTGGTCGCTTCGGGCAATGCTAGAGTGACTGCATCGGGCGCGCTGCGGCCCGAAATCGACCGTGCGGTCGCATCATCGACGCGTACGGCGAAGTTCACGGTACGCTCACCGGTCACGCGCGGCTTGCTTGCCGGAGTGAAGCGGAGAGCATCTTCGCCGATGACTTCGGCAACCCTGCGCGCCAGCTGCGGGTCGGCTCCCGCAGGCGTGAACGGAAGGAATTCGATGGCTGTGGCAGCCGGAGTGGCGGCAGGCGAGCTCACAGCGAGAACCGCGGCAGGCATGGCGAAAGCGAGACCGGCGACAGCCAGCACGGCCGGTGCGAACCGTCCCTTGCCCTTGCTGTGCAGCGTCTTGCGCATCGGTGTGCCTCTTCCCCTGTGTTTGCCGGATCGATCACCTCAGTAAGGCGGCCGCCGGATTAATGGTTCCCGAATGGAGCGAAAACGACTCCGAACCAGTGCGTTACCCTACGCCTCACATGCGAAGAATGGAAGCTTTTCCACAGGGCGTCACCCGATCCACCGCGCAGTGTTGCCCGCGGCACACAGGCGGTCAGCGATTAAGCCATGGTTCACGCGCGGCAGGCGTCTATGCCGGTCACGCACGAAGGCAGAACTTGCCCCTGTGCGCCGAGGCTTTATAGAGCCGCAGCACCTAAAGGATCCAAGGACCGTTCATGACCGCAATCCGTAATCTCAATCGCCCCCTCGCCGTCGCCGCCGTTGCGCTGGCCAGTCTCGGGCTTGCGGCATGTGGCAGCAATGATCGTCCGCGCGCGGATCTGGCCGCCGCCCAGGTCTCGACCATCGGTGTGAACTCCTATCTCTGGCGCGCATCGCTCGAGACAGTCGGCTTCGCTCCACTGCTCCAGGCCGACAGCGCCGGCGGCGTGATCGTGACCGACTGGTATGCAAATCCGGGCAATGCGGGCGAGCGGGTCAAGATGACCGTCACCATCCTCGACACCGACCTGCGCGCCGATGCGCTGCGTGTCGCTGCCAGCCGCCAGGTCAA
>JABDNC010000047.1 GCA_013001165.1 Erythrobacter sp. | reverse complement strand
GGCTTCGGCGTGGTCGTCGAACGTCTTGGCGGGATCAGCGGCGAAACGCTGACCAGCGCGCAGCAGAGCTTCGACAGCCGCACCAACGAGCCGGTCGTCTCGATTGCCTTCAACCCCGTAGGCGGCAACAAATTCCGCGTCATGACGACCCAGTACACGGGCCGCCAGTTCGCAATCATCCTCGATGATGAAGTCATTTCGGCCCCGCGCATGCTGGAGCCGATCGTAAACGGGCAGTCGCAGATCTCGGGCAGCTTTACAGTCGAGAGCGCGAACAACCTCGCGATCCAGCTTCGCTCGGGTGCGCTGCCGGTCGACCTGTCCGTGGTCGAGGAACGCACCGTCGGCCCCGATCTCGGCGCCGATTCGATCAAGCAGGGCATGCTCGCCATGGGCATCGGCACGCTGCTGGTCATGGTGCTGATGATGATCACCTATGGCCGCTTCGGCATCTATTCGACCGTCGCACTGTTCATCAACGTGCTGATGCTGCTGGGCATCATGGCTGCGCTCAACGCGACACTGACCCTGCCGGGTATCGCGGGCTTCGTGCTGACCATCGGTGCTGCGGTCGACGCCAACGTGCTGATCAACGAGCGTATCCGCGAGGAGCGCAAACGAGGGCGCCGCGTGATGGCGGCGGTGGAAAATGGCTACAAGGAAGCCAGCCGCGCCATTTACGATGCGAACATCACGAATTTCATTGCAGGCGTGCTGCTCTTCAACTTCGGTTCCGGCCCCATCAAGGGCTTCGCCGTGGTTCTCGTGGTAGGCCTGTTCACCTCGGTCTTTACCGCCGTGCCGCTGACTCGGATGTGGGTGGCTGGGTGGCTTCGCAAGGCGCGGCCCACGGACATCAACCTTTAAGGAGGACGAACAATGAAACTGCTCAAGCTCGTCCCCGACGACACCAACATCAAATTCCTCAAATGGCGCGTGCCCTTCATCGTGGTCAGCATCCTGCTGATTGCGGCGAGCTGGGCGCTCGTGATGACCAAGGGTCTCAATTACGGCGTCGACTTCGCCGGGGGCCTGGAAGTGCGCGCAACCTTCGAACAGAGCGAAGAGGCGCCAATCGCGCAGCTGCGCCGCGACATCGAAGGTCTCGGATACGGCACCCCGGTGGTCCAGCGCTTCGGCGAGGACAACCAGGTATCGATCCGTGTCCGCCTTCCCGACGAAATCGCCTCGGACAAGGAAGCCGCACAGGAAGCCGCCAATGCCGTGGTGGCCGAATTGCAGGCGAATTACGACGATTTCCGCCTCGACGGGAACGACAACGTTTCGGGCAAGGTCTCGGGTGAGTTCCGCACCGATGCGGTGCTGGCGCTGATCTATGCGATGGTTGCCGTTGCGCTCTACATCTGGATCCGCTTCGAGTGGCAGTTCGGCGTAGGCGCACTGTTCGCACTGTTCCACGACGTTTCGCTGACACTGGGGCTGTTCTCGCTGTTCCAGATCGAGTTCAGCCTGCAGATCATCGCCGCGATCCTCGCGATCATCGGTTACTCGCTCAACGATACCATCGTCGTCTACGACCGTATCCGCGAGAACCTGAAGAAGTACCGCAAGATGGAGCTGCCCGAGCTGCTCGATCTGTCGGTCAACGAAACGCTGGCGCGTACGGTTATGACCTCGTTGACGCTGCTTGTGGCGCTGCTGCCATTGCTGTTCTTCGGCCCGGCCAGCCTGTTCGGCCTGACGGTCGGCATCACCTGGGGCCTGTTCGTTGGTACCTATTCCTCGGTCTATACCGCGGCGCCGCTGCTGATCTGGATGGGTGTGACCTCCGACAGCTTTGTTCCGGAAGAAAGCATCGCCGACAAGCAGGAAAAGAAGCTGCGCGGCGAAGTCTGACCGCTGGTGTCCGCTGCCTCTAGAGGCGGCGGACCAGCATCTCTGCAACACCGATCCAGGCAGGGTTGTCCACGACCTGCTGCTTTTCGCCGTGTCCCGGTGGCAGCAGTCCGACAAGCTTGCCTTGCCGGTCGATCAGGCGGCCAAAGGCGAAGCGCCCGCCACTCTTGGGCACCAGTACATCGCGATTGACCGCACGACCCGCATCTTCAGGGGCGAGCTGGCGCAGCCACAATTGGTCGCCGGGGCGGTACTCGCCATGAGGATAGTCGATCGTTAGGACCACGAGAGCACCCTCGCTACCGAGGTCGGTGGCGAGGATCGCGTCGCGCGTATCCGACAGAGCCTCCGGACCTGACTGGCCAAGTGTTGCCACGACCTGCGGATGATCGGTCTTTTCGGACCGGACCAGAACTTCCGGCTCGACACCGAGCGCTGCGCCGATGCGTTCCATCCACTTGAGCGACAGGTTGCGCATTCCCGTTTCGAGGCGACCGACCGTTTGCGGGGTCGTGGGCGGGACGCAAGCGTCCGCGAGGTCGGCCAGCGTCATGCCCTTTTGTTTACGGATGTCGCGGATGCGGTTGATCATGACGCTGTCAAATCCCTCTAACCAAATTGGTGTTTTCTCTTTCCTACACTAACCGGATGTTTGCAAGCCCCTCGTCCACAGACAGCGAGGAGATGGTATGATGCGCAAGGAACTGGTCGAACGTGAACTCACCGAAGTCGGACCGCGACGCGCGGGTTCGCCGACGCGCAAAACGCGAAGCGTCACGATGAACCTAGGTGAAAGCCCGCTGACCTGGTTGCATTCGCGCGGCCACCTCGATGACCGCCAGTTAGATGCGGGAGAGCGGCTGCGCGCCGATCACGAGCGCGCGCAACTGTCACCCTCGGTCACGATGCGCTGGAACCCGGTGCGCGTGGATGGCGGGGGTAGTGACGGCTTGACGCCATCGGAGCGTCAGATCGCCGCAAAGGCGCGCTTCGACGGGGCAATGACCGAGGCGGGTGCGGGGCTGAAGGACATCCTCTGGCGCGTGGCCTGCGCCTGCGAAGGCCTACCCGATGCGGAAAAGGGTCTTGGCTGGCCAGCAAGGAGTGGCAAGCTGGTGCTGAAACTGGCTCTTGACCGGGTGGCCGATTTCTACCGGATCAGGTGAGAGTCTTGGTTGGTCCATCGCGTCGCTGCTTGAGTCCGGGGATTTTCCCTTCAGGACCGTGTTCCAAGCGTTCCAGCATATGGGTCTGTACGGGCGGCGATCCTAGATATGTCGAACGACCGCCTCGCGCAGGACCGGCAGCACTTCGGTTTCGAACCAAGGGTTCTGCTTCATCCAGATCGCGCTGCGCCATGCAGGGTGGGGCAACGGCAGGAAACGGGGGAGGTATTCGCGAAAAGCGCGCACCCGCCCGGTCATCGAAAGCTTGCGCGCTTCGGGAAGGTAATGCGCCTGCGCATAGGTGCCGACGAGTAGCGTCAGCCGCTTTTCGGGCAAAATGTCGAGTATCCGGTCATGCCATTGCGGCGCGCATTCGGGGCGCGGGGGCTTGTCGCCTCCGTTTGCCTTGCCCGGATAGCAGAAGCCCATCGGCACGAGCGCCACGCGCGCGGGATCGTACATCTGCTCCTTGGACAGCCCGGTCCATTCGCGAAGCCGGTCCCCGCTCGCATCGTCCCATGGAATGCCGGTCTCATGCACCTTCGAACCCGGCGCCTGCCCTATAATCAGGAGACGGGCGGTGGGCGAAAAGCTGGTGACCGGGCGGACCCCGTGGGGCAGGTGGGCGGCACAGGTGCGACAGTCCGCGATCTCGGCAGCGAGATCGGGCGCGTTCAAAGTGCCTCGACCTGCTCGGCCAGCATCAGCCAGCGTTCCTCTGCCGCATCCTTCTCGGTCCGCGCATTCTCGATGCCCTTCGAGACATTGGCGAACTTCTGCGGGTCGGAGGTGTAGAGATCGGGATCGGCGAGGATTGCCTCGCCGCGCGTGATCGCCGCTTCCAGCTCCTCGATGCGCGCGGGCAGCAGCTCGTAGTCGCGCTGGTCCTTGTAGGAGAGCTTGGAAGGCTTGGAAGCCGCAGGCGCCGGTGAGGGCTTGTCGGCCTGCTTTTCGGTCTTCGTCTTGCCGACGACCTGCTTCTGTCGTTTCTTCTCCCAGTCCTCGTATCCACCCGCAACGACGTCGACCTTGCCGGTGCCATCAAGGCCCAATGTGATGGTCACCGTCCGGTCGAGGAAGTCGCGGTCATGGCTGACGATCAGCACGGTGCCTTCGTAGTCGGCGATGACTTCCTGCAGCAGGTCGAGCGTTTCGAGGTCCAGGTCGTTGGTCGGCTCGTCGAGCACGAGCAGGTTCGACGCCTTGGCGAACTCGCGGGCCAGCAACAGGCGCGAACGCTCGCCACCCGACAGGACCGCGACCTTCATGTCGACGATCTTCGGGTCGAAGAGGAAGTCCTTCAGGTAGGCCTGCACGTGCTTGCGGTTGCCGCGTACGTCGATCCAGTCGCCGCCCTCGGCCAGCACCTGCCGCACGGTCTTGTCGGCGGTGAGGAGCTGGCGCTGCTGGTCGATCATCACGCCGGTCAGCGTCTTTGCGATCTCGACCGTGCCGCTGTCCGGCTCGAGCTCGCCGGTAAGCATCTTCAAGAGCGTCGTCTTGCCCGCGCCATTGGCGCCGACGATCCCGATCCGGTCGCCACGCTGGATGCGGAGGGAGAAGGGTTTGATGATCGTGCGGTCACCGTAGGCCTTGGTGACCTTTTCCGCGACAATGACCGACTTGGACTTGAACTCCTCCTCGGTCGCCAGCTTAAGCTTGGCGGTGCCGCCAGCGCTTATCATCGAGGCCCGCTGCGCACGCATCTGCCAGAGTTTCTCAAGTCGTCCCTGGTTGCGCTTGCGCCGCGCAGTGACGCCGCGTTCGAGCCAGTGCGCCTCGAGCTTGAGCTTGGCATCGAGCTTCTCCGCCGCGCGGGCTTCCTCGGCATAGACCTGTTCTTCCCACGCCTCGTATCCGCCGAAGCCGACTTCCTTGCGGCGCAAATTGCCACGGTCGAGCCAGATGGTCGCGCGGGTCAGGCGCTTCAAGAAGGTACGGTCATGGCTGATGACCACGAAAGCGCCGCGGTAACGTTCGAGCCAGCTTTCGAGCCAGTCGATCGCGCCAAGGTCGAGGTGGTTGGTCGGCTCGTCCATCAGCAGCAGGTCCGGGTCCTGCGCCAGGGCGCGGGCGATGGCGGCGCGGCGTTTCTCGCCGCCGCTTGCACCCTTGGTTTCTCGGCTCATGTCGATGCCGAGCTGGCCGGCGATCGCTTCGACCTCATGCTCCTGCGGAGCGTGTTCGCCATCGAGCGCCCACTCCATCAGGGTCTTGTGCCAGGCAAGGTCGGGATCCTGTTCGAGCAGTACGATCTTGGCATGCGGCTTGATCTTGCGGGTACCGGCGTCGGTCTCGATCTTGCCGTCGATCATGCGGAACAGCGTGGTCTTGCCCACGCCATTGCGGCCGATCAGAGCAAGCCGGTCGCGCGGGCCGATATGCAGGTCGAGCGGTTCGTGATCGGGCCCGCCGAACAGCCATTTGCCGCCCTGCTGCAGGGCCATGCCTTCAAGGCTGAGGATGGGGGGCTGTGCCATAGGCCGCGCCGCTTAATCGAGCGCGGTTCTCCCCGCAAGGGAAAGGGCCTATCGGCGGCTGGGATAGATTCCTTCGGTCACCACGCAATACCGCATGCCCGCTGGTGCATCGCTGCGCAGATCGGGCAGGCCGAAGGTTGACCGCCCGTCGCCACCATAGGTCGTGCCGAGCAGGGAAAAGAGCGCAGTGTATTGCGAGATCGCGAGAAGCTTGCCGTCTGCAGGCATCGTGCCTCTCGGACAGAAATTTTGCCCCACAAGGATGACTTCCGCCAAGTAACGATCCTGTGCCTGCGCCGGTGTGGACGCAAACCCCGCCGACAGCGCCATGGCCGCAATGACGAGTGTCTTTCCGAACTTCATAAACAGGTCCCCCTTATCCGCGCCCCTAGTTTGCCCGCTGTTCCTCGACCATCCTTGCCACATCTCCAAGCAGGGCAGGCGCGTCGTAGACAATACCGTCCTTGATGGTCCAGCGCACGCCGCCGACCTGCTCGATTGCTCCTGTATCGTAGTTCAGCCTGGTATGGCCGGTGCCGTAGAGAAGTTTGAGGTTGTCGATCGGATTGCCCGGCACGATGACGAGGTCGGCGAGCTTGCCGACCTGGATCGTGCCCATCGGCGCGGTCTCTCCGCGTGGATCGTAAATTTCCTGCGCGCCCGAAACGGTAGCGGCACGGATTACCTCGAGCGGTTCGAGGCCGGCTTCACGCAGCATCTCCAGCTCACCAACATAGGCGAAGCCCCAGGTCTGGTAGATATAGCCGGGATCGCTGCCCACGGTGACGCGCCCGCCGCGGCGGTGGAATTCCTTCGTCAGATCAAACCAATAGCGGTAGAATTTGCGCCAGGCGACCTCGTCTTCGGTGCTCCAGTCCTTGTAGTAGCTGCCGTGATTGGTCGCGCTGGGCGCGTAGAAATCCATCAGGCTCGGCAGCGTGTAGCGTGCGTGCCAGTCACGGTTCTTCGCGGCCATCACGTCTCGGCTGGCGGAATAGATGTTGAAGGTCGGACTGAGCGTCACGCCGCTGTCGAGCAGGTGATCGATATAGGCGTCCCACTGCTCGCTACCCGGCTCGACCACCTGGTCTGCAAGGCGTGCGACCCAGCCGAAACGAGATTGCTCGTCGAAGTAGTTGTAGCCCTTGGGATAGCGAGGCAGGGCATTCTCATCGAGCAGGCTTTCGAAGTGGCCGTAGAAATGGGTGATGCCATCCATCCCCAGTTCGACCGCCTTTGCCGCGTTGACGCGCTGGACGCCGGGCTGGGCGAGGTGCGAGACGGTGCCGAGTCCCTGCTTCTCGGCTTCATCGAGTGCTGCACCGAGAATGTCGGGACCGTGCGAATTGAAGAACTTGATGCCCCAGAAGCCGCGCGCCTTCGCCCATCGGACCCACTCGCGCGCCTTTGCTTCGTTGTCGATCGCGCCGCCGTCCCACTTGTCGCCGAATACGGCGTAAGGGAACAGGCGCGGGGCGGTTATCGTGTTGCTGCGGCTACGCTGTGCATCGGTGAGGTCCGGCTGGCCGGGACCGAAATAGAAAGACACACCGCGCACGCTCGTGACGCCATGCGCCAGCCACAGCTTGTAGCCATAGGACGGCTGCGATGCCTTCGAGGGATCGCCGTTGTGCCCGTGCGTATCGACGAAGCCCGGCATCACGGTCATGCCCTTGGCATCGATGATCCTTGCCGCTCGCGTCTTGACCTCGGCAGGTGCGCCGCCGCCATGGATCGCCGTAATCCGGTTGCCTTCGATCACGATGTCGACCGGCCCCATCGGCGGTGCGCCCGATCCTTCGATCATGGTCGCGCCCGAAACGATCAGCGTCTGATAGGGGCCTTCGCCCTCCATGCGGTCCGGCACCGGCTGCATCGACTGGGCATTGGCAAGGCCAGCGCCGAGCATCGCTGCTGCGGCAAGAACGAGTTTCGCAAACTTCATGGCAGTGGTTCCCCTCTTGGCCACGCCTCGTATCGCGCATCCGAGCCGCTGTGAAGGCGAAGCAGTGCGGAACCAGCCCGTTCAGCCAACCGTAAAGCGGGCAAAGCGACACTTGCCGTAACGACACGGAGACAGATTATGAAACAGCTACTTGTTCCCTCGCTCGGCCTCGCCATGATTGCGGGCAATGCCCAAGCAGCCGAAGTGCAGATTTCCACCGAAGGCCCGGTGGTCGAACTGACAGTGATGGAACAGGTCGAGACCGACCCCGACTTAGTGATGGTGGGGGCGGGCGTGACGACCGATGCGCCCACTGCGGTCGAAGCGCTCCGGCTGAACTCAGTCGAAATGCGCAAGGTCATCGACCGTCTCAAAGCCCTCGGCATTGCAGAGCGCGATATCCAGACCATCGGCATCAACCTCAATGCCCGCTACGACTACGACCAGCGTGCCCAGCGGCAGGTGTTTCGCGGATATCAGGCGAGCAACCGTGTCAGCGTGAAGCTGCGCGATGTGGATGAGACCGGCAAGGTGCTCGACGCCTTGGTGGTGGCAGGGGCGACGAACCTCGACGGGCCGCGTTTCAGCCTCGAGGACGATACGGAGGCCAAGGCCGAGGCGCGTCGCAGGGCGATGGAGCGAGCGCGCGCGCAATCGCTCGAATATGCGCGGCTGGCCGGGTACTCCGACCTGCGCTTGCTTGAAGTCAACGAGACGATCACCGGCCGCAGTGGGCCGTTTCCACAGATGCGCGCTGTTTCGACAATGGATGTCGCAGAGGAATCGGCTCCGGTTCAGCCTGGCATGGTCAGCACTGCGGTCAATGTAACGGTGAAATACGAGATGGTTCGCTGAACGTGTGTGAACGTCAACATTCACACCTTGTTCAATGCTGCATGCCTAGTAAGACTGCATTATGAAACCGCTTCTCGCATCCCTGCTCGCACTCGGCCTCGTCGCCGGGCTGCTGACTGCCACTCCGGCAGAGGCGCAGCGTCGCTCCGACCAGGGCGAAGCGCGCAAGGAAATGCGTGCGGGCAACATCCTGAGCTCGCGGGAGATCGAGAACCGCGTGCTTCCGACCATGCGCGGGGCCGAATACCTCGGCTTCGACTATGACCGGACCGCCATGGCCTATCGCCTGAAGTTCATCCGCGACGGCCGCGTGCTCTATGTCGATGTCGATGCGCGTACAGGGCGTATCCTGCGCCGCAGCCGCTGATTTCCGTCATCAGAAACCTCGCTCACCTTGACGCGTTCATCTACATGAACGACATGCGCAAGATTATTAGCAAGGACGGAAATTCATGAGAATCCTTATCGTCGAAGACGAGCCGACATTGGGCCAACAGCTCAAGAGCACGCTCGAACAGAACGGCTATGCAGTCGACCTGTCGACCGATGGCGAGGATGGGCATTTCCTCGGCTCCACCGAAAATTACGATGCAGTTATCCTCGATCTTGGCCTGCCCGAGATCGACGGGCTGACCGTGCTTGGCATGTGGCGCAAGGAAGGCCGCAAATTCCCCGTCCTCGTGCTCACCGCGCGCGACAGCTGGTCGGACAAGGTCGCCGGCCTCGACGCGGGCGCGGATGATTATCTCGCCAAGCCCTTCCAAACCGAAGAGCTGATCGCTCGCCTGCGCGCGCTAATCCGCCGCGCTTCGGGCAATACCTCGAGCGAGCTGACTGCTGGCGACGTGCGTCTCGACACGCGTTCGGGCCGCGTCACGCTAAGGGGCGAGCCGGTCAAGCTGACCGCGCAGGAATACAAGCTGCTGAGCTACCTCATGCACCACAAGGGCAAGGTGGTCAGCCGCACCGAACTGATCGAACATATCTACGATCAGGATTTCGACCGCGATTCGAACACGATCGAGGTCTTCGTGACCCGCATCCGTAAGAAGCTGGGTGCAGAAGTGATAACGACCATTCGTGGACTCGGTTACAGCCTCGACGACCCCGCCGACGCACCCCGCGCATCCTGACAATGCAGCTGGCGAGGCGCGTCCGGCGGCGGGTTCCCTGCCAGCCGGCGATGCTGCGCCCGCTGCCGACGCGCAGCCGGTAACCGTGGGCGAGAAGCCCGGCCAGCGTCGCAGCCTTGCTGCGCGCATGATGGCAATCGCCGGCATCTGGATTTCGGTCCTCTTGCTCGGCGGTGGCTTCGCGCTCGATCGCGCGCTCACGCGGCAGGTGCAAAGCAATTTCGACAATCAGCTCGAATACGTTCTTACTGCGCTTATTGCCTCGGCAGAGGTCGACGACTGGGGCGATGTGCGCTTCTATCGCTCGCTGGGCGACCAACGCTTTCTCGAAGTGAACAGCGGCGTCTACTGGCAGATCAGCGGGCCGGACAAGGAACCCTATCCCAGCCGCAGTCTGTGGGACCGAACGCTCGAGGTCGATGGCAGCCACATTGACGATGAACCGCACTTCTATGATAGCGAACAGTTTGCCGACGAGCCGCTGCGTGTTGTCGAGCGCAACATCATTCTTCCAGACAGCGATACCCAGTGGACCTTCACGGTCGCTTCAGCGCGCGAAGAACTGGATTTCCAGATTGCGCGTATCCGATCGATCCTGATCTGGAGCTTCGCGGTCCTCGGCCTCGGTCTCCTGATGATGGCGGCGCTCCAGAGTTATTACGGCCTGTCGCCACTGCGCCGTGTGCGTGCCGCTATCCAGTCGATGCGTTCGGAAGGCGCAAACCGTATCGAGGAACCGCTGCCGCTCGAGGTCGAGCCGCTGGTGGAAGAAATCAACGCATTGCTGGCACATAGCGAAAAGCAGGCCGAGGAAGCCCGCACCCATGCCGGCAACCTCGCACATGCTCTCAAGACGCCGCTCACCGTCCTCACAAATGCCGCGACTGCGCATGATCCGAAGCTTTCGGACCTCGTCTGCCGCGAGACCAAGACCATGCAGCGGCACGTCGAGCACCATCTTGCTCGCGCCCGGGCAGTGGGCCGTCGAGCGACCGGTCACGCTCGCGCCGATGTCTGGCCGAGCGCGGAAAGCGTGGTCCGCGCCGTCACGCGCATCTACGAAAATACTCGCTTCGATCTCGACGGAAACCGCGGGGCAGCTGTCGCCATCGAACGGCAGGATCTCGACGAAATCCTCGGAAACCTGATCGAGAATGCGGCGAAATACGGCGGTGGCAGCGTGTTCGTCACGGTCGATGCCGATCCGATCGATTTCGACAATTGCACTATTTGGGTCGAGGATGACGGCAGGGGTATTCCCGATGCCGAACGTATCCGCATCTTCGATCGCGGCGCGCGGCTGGACACGGGCAAGCCCGGAACCGGCCTTGGCCTTGCCATCGTACGCGATGTGGCGGAAATCTATGGTGGGACGGTCGAGCTGGACGAGAGCGAGGATCTCGGCGGCCTGATGGTCAGGCTGAAACTCCCGCGTTCGGGAATGGCCAGCGAAAACTAGTCCGCAGCGCGGGCCTGTTCGTGGTGGCGGATCACTTCGTCGATGATGAAGCGCAGGAATTTCTCGGTGAATTCCGGATCGAGTTCGCTGTCCTCGGCAAGCCTGCGAAGGCGGGCGATCTGTTCCTTTTCGCGCGCGGGATCGGCTGGCGGTAGCGTGGCTTTTGCCTTGTAGGCGCCAACGGCCTGCGTGATGCGGAAGCGCTCGGCCAGCATATGCACAAGCGCTGCATCGATATTGTCGATGCTCTTGCGGAAGCCAGCCAATGTGCTGTCTTCGCCCCGGTGGTGTTGCGTGTCTTGCGTCATCGCTTGCCAAGCTATCATCAAAACCGCACTTGCCAAGAAAGCATAGGCAGGACATGGCCAAGCTGTAATGACTGCCGACGTCGTCCCCCTGCCGCGAAAAGGGCCAGAGCCCTCGATCGAGCCCATGCTGGCGCTTACCGCCAACGGCATGAACCAGGTCAACCAGGTCATCCTCGACCGCATGCAGAGCGAAGTGCCGCTCATCCCTGCGCTGGCCGGGCACCTGATTTCTGGCGGCGGCAAACGCCTGCGTCCCATGCTCACGCTCGCTGGCGCCGAACTGGTCGGCTACACCGGTGCGCGCCACTACAAGCTCGCCGCGGCGGTCGAGTTCATTCACACCGCGACGCTGCTGCATGATGACGTGGTCGACGGCAGCGACCTCAGGCGCGGCAAGGCGGCGGCCAACATCATTTTCGGCAATCCGGCGACCGTGCTGGTCGGCGACTTCCTCTTCAGCCGCAGCTTCGAGCTTATGACCGAGGACGGCAGCCTGAAGGTCCTCAAGATCCTGTCGGGCGCCAGCGCGATCATCGCCGAGGGCGAGGTCGACCAGCTGACCGCTCAGCGCAAGATCGACACCAGCGAGCAACGCTACCTCCACATCATCCGCGCCAAGACCGCGGCCCTGTTCGCTGCGGCGAGCCGCATTGCGGCCGTAGTCGCCGAATGCAGCGACGAGGAAGAGCAGGCGCTCGACGAATACGGCCGCAACCTCGGCGTTGCATTCCAACTGGTCGACGATGCGCTCGATTACGATGCCGACGCGGCCCAGATGGGCAAGGATCGTGGCGACGACTTCCGCGAAGGCAAGATGACCCTGCCTGTCATCCTTGCCTATGCGCGCGGTAGCGAGGAAGAGCGCGAGTTCTGGAAGGCTGCGATTGCTGGTTTCCGTACCTCGGACGAGGATCTGGAACATGCCATCCGCCTGATCGACCGCCTCATGGCTGTTTCCGATACGAAGGCGAGGGCGAGCCATTTCGCGGAGCGCTCGATCGATGCG
>JABDNC010000027.1 GCA_013001165.1 Erythrobacter sp. | reverse complement strand
GGGCAGAGCCGGTCTCATCCTCTTTGGAATCCTTTTCCTGGCTTTTGCGGTGTATGTCGCGGTCTACGACGGTTTGATTTAGGCTACCATTCCTTGACATCATCGGCAGCTTCCGCAGACGCGCCCTTCGCATCGCGTGTCTTTCGGTCGAGGTAGCCCTTGACGCTTCCCACTCGTCGCTCGCCCTGTTGCTGCACCCGTTCGACATCGCGCGCGATGTCTTCACGTTCGCTCGAAGGTCCTGCGAGCGAACCGGGCACCCCGCCAATACTGACCGATCCGCGAACGCCGCTTGCGCTACTCACAGCGGGTCGGACGACAGGGACACTGTCAGGCAGCACGAGTTCGCTCGCGATGTCCTCATTGAGCTGATCGGCGTAGCTCTCGACGAACCGCGCCTGGAGCTGCTGGCCGCGCGCACTCATCTGGAAATCGATATCGTCGAAGCGGACCTGGCCGTAGTAATCGCGGTTGGCATCGATCTCGGCCATGCCCCATTCGCGATAGGCCTGGCTGAGGTTGAGAGTGCCTGCGGCATTGGCGCTTTCGTACCAGCTTGCCTGGTTCTCGAGTCGGCTGGCGATCTCTTCCGCGCGGCGCGCTTCGCGCGTGTAGCTCTGAGCTTCGGTGATCGAGGTTGTGATCCCGGCAGAACTGCTCGAAACCAGTGCCTCCGAACTCGAGCTAGTCTCGCGCAAGAAACCTTCGCGTGTGTTCGACCAGCTACGGCTGTCCGAGATCTGGCGCAGCGCACCCATGATCCGCGACCGGTCTTCGGAGGCGATCCCGATATCGCTGTCGGTCCAGCTCTGGTTGCGACCTCCCTTGAGCCCAAGATTTCCACTGACAGAGCCGCGCTCTCCTTTCACGCCGAGTCCCGCATCGCCATTCAAGAACCACGACACTGTGATGTCGTCGGCCGCGCGGCGCGACAGCCCGAACTGCTGCTGGAGTGTCTTCGAGGCGTTGTCGACCTCGCTGAAGGCGCTGCCGATGCTGTCGCTGGTCGAGACCCCACTGACGCTCTCGTTCGAACGCGATCGGGTGTATGCGTCGCGCAATTCGCTGAACCGCGTGACCGCCGAGCTGGTCGATTGCTGGGCGAGGTTGGAAAAGGTCTCGCTCTGGCCGCGGCTCTGGCTCGCCATGGTCGACAGCCTGCTCGAGAAGTCCTGCCCGAGCGTCGGGGTGAAGGGGTAGCTCGAGGTAGGGACATTCGCGAATTCTGCCTGCGGGAAGTTCGTTGTCTGCGTGCCGTTGTCGGCAAAGCCGCGCGATTGCGCGGCGCCATAGGCGATATTCGGGGCAAGGCTGGCCTGAGCGAATTGGCGCGAGAACACGTTCGAGTTCTCAAGGTTGGTGTTACCGAGCGAGACGTTGCCCGTGCTCGCTTCGCGCGCGGCTTCTTCGGCAGCATTCTGGCTCGGATTGAGATAGCTTGTGGCCTGGCCCGAGATCGCCATCGCACCGCGCGCAACGCCGCCTGCGAGGAACGGTATCGAAGCAACGAGATAACCGGCAAGAATGCCGATATCGTTGTTGACGTCGGTCATCCCCGAGAAGGTCGCAAGGCTTAGCCCACTCGCGCCGCCTGCTGCCGCCACATCGCTCGCGCCCTTGAGCATCAGGATCATGTGGAGGATGACGAACAGCGGCCCCCAGGCTGCCAGATAGAAGAAGCCCGTGACGTATCCTCTGAGTGCGATCGGTCCAGTCTTCGGCATCAGGAACAGCGGGAAGAGCACCGGGAAGAGCGCGTAGAAGACCACCGTCAGCACCACATTGAGGATCGGCACCCATTTCATCGCATTGTGTGCGATCGAGGAATAGGTTCGCTCGGTCTGGATATCAGCACGGGTCTGCGCGAAGACATCGACGCTCGATGCGCCGCTTGCTCCGGCGAAGCCATGCATCGCCTGGTTCATCGCGTTGATGGTCAGCACCTGGCGAAAGATACTGCTCGCGTCCTTCGAGATGCCGGTGAGATATTGGTAGGCTATAGGAAGGTCGGCGATGAGCTTGGCCTTGGCGAGCGCTTCGGTCTGCTTGGGATAGAGCTGGCGGCCGGCAATAAGCGTGATGTCGTCGATCATACCCGCCCACTGGTTCGAAAGCGCGGTGTAGGCCTCGCGGCAGGTGACGATCGATGCCGTGACACTGTCATCGGCCTCGCGGGTCAAGAACTTCTGCGCGCGCGCCGCGCTGCCGGGCGCGATAGTCGCCCAGATGTCGTTGCTCTCGGACAGCTCCTTCATCGAGTAGCGACCGAGCAGCAGGTCGTAGAAGACACATTGGCGAACGTGCTCGTCGAAATTGGCCGCGAATTCGGGATCGGCAATGCGCAGCGAGCGTGTCGCCTCGAGCAGGCGCGCACCGTAGATCAAGCCGTTCTTCGAATAATTCAGATCGACGGGAAGCCCGAACACGGTCTCGGCCGAACGCGTGAGGTAATCGCCCGCCTGGCTGGTGAAGCTCGCCATCAGCGCGAGCCCGAGCGGAACGTTCGCGACGGTCGCCGGAGCAAGGCTCGGATTGACGCGGTCGGTGACCTGCACATCCATCCGCGGTACCATCAGGCACATGTAGATGAGCGTTGCGCCAAGGAACCAGTTGAGCCAGGCGCGCCAGTCCTGGTTGAACGCCACCACGATCACCGCGAGCGCGAACCCCATCACCAGTGCGACCTGGATCAGGCTCTTGTAGCCACCGGCCCCGGTCCATGCGGCGACGGCGTTGAGGACATTGACGATGTACTCGCCGCCGCCGGTGGTGAAGATCTCTACCATGGTGCCTCGCCTCAGGGGACGATCGAGCGCGACTGGAGCCCGCGCGACCAGTCTAGTGCGGCGGACATCGAGGGCGACATCGAGGCAGCGAGCGCGTTCTCGATCATAGCGGTCTTCTCGATGATCTGCATGATCGCCGAGACCTTGGCCTGTCCCGTCGCCTGACGCTGGACGAGGCCAGAACGCACCTCGGCGACCTGGCCCCGCCAGATCGCGAGCTTGGCTTCGTCGGCGGCGATGAAGCTTGCCATCGAACGCCCGGCTTCCGAGACGATCCGGTCGAGGATTGCATAGAGGAGGTCGATACTGGCGATCTCGGCGAGCGTGTCGCGGTCGTCGGTCGGCATGCCGCGGCCATAAGCGGCCTGCACCGTGAGGATCTTGTACAAGGGGACCGAGGCGACCTGCAGCAGTTCCTTCTCAGCATTGCCGATCGCGGTATCGGTGCGGATTGCATTGACCATGTTGCCGATGAGGAGCGCGACGCGCGGGCGGATCGCCTTGGCGTTGGAGAGACTCATCTGCTCAAAGGTCGGATTGAGGCAGAGATCGGTCTCGTCGCAGCGGAACACGCGCACCGTCTGGCCCTGCGTCCCGTCGAGCAGCGCGCTCACCAGCGTCGAGGACGCATCGCCTGCGAAAGGCACGAACTTTCCTGCCTCGTCGTCCTTGGGCGGCACGTAGATCACCGTGCCGATCAGCGTCATGGCGTATTCGGCAAGTTCGCGGTCGAAACTGCCGCCGGAATTGAAGAAGGCGCTCTTTTTCAGGACGTGCCAGGTGTAGTTGCGCGCTACGCCGGGATTGATGTCGGCATAGTTGGCCCCGGCACCCTCGTTGGTCGAGGCGCGCTGCCCGCGCGTGCCGCAACCGTGCTTGGCCGCGGCATAATCGGTGAAGATGCCTTCGGAATTGCCGATCGCTTCGCAGATCGCCTTGTCCGCGAGATCGCCCTTGGGCCAGAGGCCTCCGACCAGCCCCTGCGCCATTTCGCAGGAATTGATCGAGAGATTGTTCATGAGCTGAGCCTTCTGCGAAAACTCCTGCATGATCTTGTTGCATTCGGGGCAGACCGTATCGATCGCGAGACTGAAGGCGAAGCCGACCGCGTTGTTCGCAACCGCTTTCATCATCGCGACCAGCTCGCTTGCATTGATGAACGAGAATGACCCGGCGAAAATGTCGATCCCCCCGCAGCCCGCGCGGGCGCGCGGCAACTGGAGATTGGCGATATTGGTCGTTTTCTGGGGAAAGCGGGTCCACACATTGCCGAGGCTGTAATAGCCCGCCGACTGGCCTTCGAAGGCGGTCGGACCGGTGACATTGGCCGCCGCGCCCATATCGTCCATGAAGCGGTCCATGCTGTCGCCCACATTTGCTGCGGCGGGCTGCGAAATAGGGGAGGCGATGAGGCTTGCGGCGGCAAGGGCGAGAGCCGCGGTTCGGATA
>JABDNC010000005.1 GCA_013001165.1 Erythrobacter sp. | reverse complement strand
CGATCATCTCGCTCGAAGCGCCGTAAACCACGTAGTCCTTCTTGCCGGACAACTTGAACCCGTTGCCCGATTTCTCCGCCTTGCAGGCGATGGTCTCGGGGCGGTGCTTGGCGCCTTCGTCGATCGCCACACTGTAGACCTTCTCGCCTTCGATTAGGCCCGGCAACCAGCGGCCACGGACATCGTCGCTGCCGTGCTTGAGCGCTGTCGCTGCGAGCACGGAAGAGGACAAGAAGGGCGATGGGGTAAGGTTGCGCCCGATATTCTCGAGCACAATCCCAGCTTCCACATGGCCCATGCCGAGCCCGCCATCGTCTTCGTCCACCAGCATGCCGGTGAAGCCCATTTCGGCAAACTGCTTCCACAGGCCGTGGCCAAAGCCGTCCTTGCAGTCGCGGTCGCGCCAATGGCGCAGCTGCTTCGCGATCGCGCCCTCTTCGGACATGAACGCTTGCGCGGTTTCGGCCAGCATTGCCTGGTCGTCGTCGTAATAAAGAGGCATCGATCAGGCTCCCGGCAGGTCGAGGATACGCTTCGAGATAACGTTGAGCATGACTTCGCTCGTGCCGCCCTCGATCGAATTGGCCTTGGTCCGCAGCCAATTGCGTGCAGGCTTGCCGCCACTGGTCTCGTCGCTCTCCCATTCGAGAGAGCGGCTGCCGCCTGCTGCCATCATCAGCTCGTGACGACGTTTGTTCAGCTCGGTCCCGGCGTATTTCATCATGTTCGGCTGTGCCGGATGGCCCTTGCCGACCTTCATCTCGTCGAGGAACTTCTCACCCATCGCGGTGTAGGCCAACGCATCGACGTCGAACATCGCGAGCTCTGCGCGCAGGACCGCATCGAGTTCGCCGGCATTGCGCTTCATCGCTGCACCGATAGCAGCGGTTCGGTCACCGCCGCCTGCACCCGAGATCATCTCGCGTTCGTGGCCGAGGAGGTACTTCGCAACGTCCCAGCCGCGGTTGATCTCGCCGACGTAGCCGGGGATGTCCTCGCCATAGCTCTTGGGCACCTTCACATCGTCGAAGAAGGTTTCGCAGAAGGGGCTGTTGCCGCTGATCAGCTTGATCGGCTTGGTCGAGACGCCGTCGCCCGCCATGTCGAACAGCATGAAGGTGATGCCCTGGTACTTGTTCTGCTTATCTGTGCGGACAAGGCAGAAAATCCAGTCGGCTTCATCGGCATAGGAGGTCCAGATCTTCTGGCCATTGACTATCCAGTGATCGCCCTTGTCTTCGCCGAAGGTCTGCATCGAGACGAGGTCCGAACCCGAACCCGGCTCCGAATAGCCCTGGCACCAGCGGATCTTGCCCGCGGCGATCTCATTGAGAAAGCGCTGCTTTTGCCCTTCGGTGCCGAAGTGCAGCAGTGCCGGACCAAGCATCCAGATACCGAAGCTCGAAAGCGGAGGGCGGGCGTTAATACGCGACATTTCCTGACGCAGCACCTTGCCTTCTGCCGGGCTGAGACCGGCACCGCCATATTCCTTGGGCCATTCGGGCACTGTGTAGCCCTTGTCCCTGCAGGCTTCGAACCAGGCCTTCTGGGCATCGTTCTTGAAGGTCGCGTTGCGGCCACCCCAGTAGATATCCTGTTCGTCGCGAACGGGTTGGCGCATTTCGGGGGGGCAATTGGCTTCGAGCCACTCGCGCGTTTCGGCGCGGAAAGCTTCCAGATCGGACATGACCGACTCCTCTCTCATATCTCTCCAGTTGACGTTTACGTTAGGGTGATTCGCACAGGAGTCGCAAGGGCGATCACGGCGACGCGCCATGCCGTAGCGTCAGGCAGTTTGCGTTGACGTAAGGGGCAGCGCGCCTAAGCTTGATGCCGAGGATTTCGGGAGAGAGACATGCGATTCAGCGGCAAGACGGTGATCATTACCGGCGCGGCATCAGGCATCGGTGCGGAAGCTACGCGCCTTTTCGCAAGCGAGGGTGCGACGGTGTTCGCCTCGGACATCGACGACGATGGCGGCAGCAAGCTCGAAAGCGAAACCGACGGCGACGTCCGTTATCGCCATTGCGACGTCTGCTCGCCCGAAGACATCCGCAAGCTGATGGATGGCGCAGCCGGGGAGACCGGCGGGATCGACGTGGTCTTCAACAATGCTGGCGCTGGCGGCGCGCGCCCGGGCATCGACGAAATCGAACCCGACGAATGGGACCGCACGATGGATCTCCTGCTGCGCTCGGTCGCGATGGGCATTCGTTATGCGGTGCCGCACATGAAGGGGCGCAAGGGAGCAAGCTTCGTCAATGTCTCGAGTGTTGCAGCGGTCGGCCCCGGCTATTCGCCGACCGCCTATGCCGTGGCCAAGGCAGGCGTCCTTCACCTGACCAAATGTGCAGCGACCGATCTCGCGCAGCACGGCATTCGCGTGAACGCGGTCCAGCCCGGTTTCATCAACACGAACATCTTCACCTCGTCGCTCGAAGTGCCCGAGGAGATGGTCGATACTGCCAAGGCTGCGATCGCGCAGATGTCTTCCAATGCGCAGCCGGTGATGCGTGGCGGCCAGCCACGCGACATCGCCGAAGCAGTGGCCTTCCTTGCGAGCGATGCGGCAGGCTTCATGACGGGCGCATCGATGATCGTCGATGGCGGCATCACGCTCGGACCGCGTCACAGCTGGGATCCGGAAACCCCGGGTCTGTTCGAAGCCCTTGAAGCCATGGAGAAACAGGCCCAAGGCCAGAGCTGATGGCTTTCGTCACCGGCCCCCTGCCCCAGCGCCTCAAGATCATTCACGGGTTCGGTGCAGTCGCGTTCGGGGTCAAGGACAGCGGCTTTTCCTTCTTCCTGCTGCTCTACTACAGCCAGGTCCTCGGCATGGACGCGGGCACCGTCAGCCTCGCACTGCTCCTCGCATTGCTGTTCGACGCTGTTATCGATCCGATCCTCGGAAACCTGTCCGATCGAACCTATTCACGCTGGGGCAGGCGTCTGCCCTGGCTCTATTCTGCGCCAATTCCGCTCGCGATCGCCTGGGTTTTGCTCTGGTCTCCGCCGACCTCAGTCGTCCCGTCCTTCGGCGAGCTTCTGACCATCGCGATCGTGGTCCGTGTCCTGCTGTCGGCCTGCGAGGTTCCGTCGGTCAGCCTCGTGCCGGAAATGACCGCTGATTACGACGACCGGACGACCTTGTTCCGATACCGTTTCCTGTCGGGTTGGATCGGCGGTCTCGTCATGATGGTCCTCGCCTATCTCGTTTTCATGCCGGGACCCGACGGCCTCCTCCAGCCGGAAGGATATGCGTCTTTTGGAATATTCGGCGCAGTCCTGATCGTTATTTCGGTAATCGGGTCTGCCGCCGGGCAGCATCACATCATCGCCCGCCTTCCGCGCGAGAAGCCGCCGCCCTTTTCGGTCAGGGTCGCTTTCCAGGAAATAATCCAGGCCTTTTCGGAAAGGTCCTTCCTGATTTTCGCTGCGGGTGGACTTGCCGCTTATGTCAGCCAGGGCATGACCTTTTCGATCACAAACTACCTCAACCTGTTCGTGTGGAAGCTCAAGCAGACCGAACTGGT
>JABDNC010000079.1 GCA_013001165.1 Erythrobacter sp. | reverse complement strand
GCGCGGATTTCTTCGGCCAGCTGCGGGTCCGCGCCTTCGCGGTGCGCCTTCACGGCCTCGATGAAGAAAGCCTCGCCGCGGGGGAAAGTGGCGGAAAGGGCATTGTGCCAGGCAGTGCCGAAAGGTTCGCCTGCCCACCAGCGACGCGGCGTCGTGCCGCGGTTGAAGCGCTCGTCGCGCACGGTGATGGTGAGGTCGGTCGGCGTAGGTGCCTGGCGGTCGGTATCGGTATCGATCTTGACGGGGGCGTTCATGACGGCTCCGGATTAGTTACTTACAAGAGTGTCAATAAGCATTACTGACATAAATGTCAATAACAGTCCGCTATCGGCTTTGCGTTCCTGCGGCAATGGGTTAACGCTGGTCGGCAATGGCAATTCGCAAACGACTTTCGCCCGAGGAATCCCGACTGGCAGCGCTTGAAGCGGCGCGTTCGCTCCTGATCGAGACAGGGCCGCAGTCGGTCACGTTGAAAGCGGTTGCGGGGCGCATCGGACGTACCCATGCGAACCTGCTGCATCATTTCGGTTCTGCTGCTGGTCTGCAGAAGGCGCTGGCCGGGCATCTGGCAGAGGCCGTGTGCGCTACCATTGCCGACGCCGTTCGCGCCAGCCGCGCGGGTCTGGGGCATCCACGTGAAGTGGTCGACCTGGCTTTCGACGCTTTCGACAAGGAAGGCGCAGGCGCGCTTGCCAGCTGGATGATCCTCACCGGCAATGAAGATGCGCTGACCCCGATCGTGGAGACCATTCACGAGCTGGTCGATGAAATTGCGCCCGAAGAGGCGGCGCATTCCGGCAATGCGACGCAGGTACACGAGGAAACGCTAGCGCTGGTGCTCATGGCCATGGGGGATGCGCTGATCGGCAGTGCCCTTGCGCGTTCGCTTGGCTTGCCAGAAACCGCGGCCCGCGACCGGGCCGATCGTATGCTCGTCCGTTCGCTGGAAGCCGTTACTCCGCCGGCCTGAGGCCCGCGCGCAGCCATTCCGGTGCGCTCTCTGCATCGATATCGCCGACCCGCAGGTGATCGACCGCGAGGCCGAGGTTCTCGTAGGCAACCTTGCGGCGTTTCTCCTCCGACCGGTCCAGCGGCACCACGACGAGCCTGCGATTGACCTTGCTACGCCAGTTCATGCGGGCGGTGTTCTCCTGACCGATATAGCACCCCTTGTCGAACGCGACGCCATGCAGCTCCACCGCATTGGTTTCGAGCCAGAGGATGTCGCCAAGTTCGGCCCGTCCTTCCGGGACACCCAACGAAAGGCGGTGATCGAGGTAGGCTTCGTCTGCCGCTTCTTCGCCATCCTGCGCAGGGGCCAGCCACCGCTGGCCGAGCGCGGAAAGCCGGGGGTCGGGCGCGCCGCCGTCTCCCTGATGTCCCTGCCAGTGCACCGCGACACTCTCGTCGACCGCGATATCGATCTGGCGGCGCAGGCGATAGAGCGTCAGGCGCCTGGCAAGATCCTGTGCAGCCTCGGCCTCGCAATCGAGCAGGATCGAACCGTCGCCAGCAGGCCAGACGAACATGTCGAACATGGTCTTGGCCTGCGGCGTAAGCAGGGCGGCGTAGACGGGGAGCGGCTGCCTGAGATCGTTGGTCAGCAGGCCCTGCAGGAAATCGACGACATTGTCGCCGTCCTCCCCCTGCGGGCTCAGGCGGATCACGGCGCGGTTCATCAGGCGGGTTGCTGTCATGCGTGACAGATAGGGCGCTCGCGCCCATAGGCAACTGGATGGATACGCAATTCGACCAGCTGGTTTTCTCGGGCGGGGGCATTCGTTGCTTCTGGCACGGCGGCTTTCTTTCGGTTGCCGGTGACCGGCTGGGCCTCAATGTCCAGCGCGTGAGCGGTGTTTCGGGCGGCGCACTTAGTGCGGCGGCGTGGATCGGCGGGCGCGAACGCGACCTGCTGATGCTGATGCAGGAGGCATTCCGCATGAACGATGCCAATCTCGACCGGAACCGAAGCAATTACACCCCGCATGAAGAGACCTATCGCGCGGTCGTAGAGACGACGCTCGATGCAGAAGCCATCGATAAGATCGCGCACGGACCGGACTACCAGGTCAGCCTGAGCATCGCGCCAGCGCTTCTATCGCCGGGCGTGGCAGCGGTGGTCTACGGTGTCCTCTACAAGCTCGACCAGGCAGTGCGTTCGACCCCGCACCTGAAACTGACAAAGCGCAGCGGTCTCAAGGTCATGCGGGTCGATGCCCGCCAGGCGGCGCGCGAGGGAAAGTTGGTCGACCTTATCTGCGCTGCGGCAACCATCCCGCCGGTTTTCACCGTGCGCGAATGGAACGGCACGCGGGTACTCGACGGTGGAATGCTGGACAAGGCGCCGCTGCCGTCGCCCGACGAAGGGCGCACGCTCGTGCTTCTCAGCAGCCGCTACCGGAACCTGCCGCGGGATGACCGCAGGGTCTATGTCCAGCCATCGAGCGCGGTCGCGGCGGACAAGATCGATTTCGCGGACAGCGACAAGGTGAAGCACACATGGGAACAGGGCGAGCGCGATGCGCAATGCTGGCTGGTAGAGCGCGGCATCGCGGGCTAAGGGCTGCGGCATGACGCAGACGCTTACCATCCGCCGCCCCGACGACTGGCATTTGCACTTCCGCGATGGCGAGACCATGCGCGCCGTCGTGCCGCATACCGCGCGCCAGTTCGCTCGCGCGATCGTGATGCCGAACCTCGCTCCGCCGGTGACCACCAGCGCTCTCGCCGCTGCCTATCGCGACCGGATTGCTGCCGCCGTGCTCGAGGGTGTCGAGTTCACACCGCTGATGACCGCCTATCTCACCGACGAGACAGACGCGGGCGACATGGCCGCAGGTTTTGCCGACGGCGTGCTGACAGCGGCCAAGCTTTACCCCGCTGGCGCAACCACGAATTCCGCGCATGGCGTCACCGATGTCGCCAATATCGAGGGCGTGCTCGAGCGCATGGCCGAAATCGGCATGCCGCTGTGCGTGCACGGTGAGGTCACCCATTCCGACATCGACATCTTCGACCGCGAAGCTGTCTTCATCGACCGGATCCTCGCCCCGCTGGTCGAGCGGATGCCGGACCTCAAGGTGATTTTCGAGCACATCACCACCAAGCAGGCCGTCGAGTTCGTCGATACCTCGGGTCCGCGCATCGGCGCGACAATCACGCCGCAGCACCTGCATATCAACCGCAACGCGATCCTCGTCGGCGGCATCCGTCCGCACATGTTCTGCCTACCGGTTGCCAAGCGCGAGGAGCACCGGCTTGCGCTGCGCAAGGCGGCGACGTCGGGATCGACCAAGTACTTCCTCGGCACCGACAGCGCACCGCATCATCGCCACGCCAAGGAAAGCGACTGCGGTTGTGCGGGTATCTTCAACGCGCCCTTTGCGCTTGAAAGCTATGTCACGGTCTTCGACGAGGAAGGCGCGCTCGACCGGTTCGAGGGATTTGCCAGCCTCAACGGCCCGGCGTTTTACGGCCTGCCGGTGAATGAAGACACGACCACCCTGGAAAAGGCGCCGGTCGAGGTGCCTGCCGAGGTCGATGGCGGGGAAGCAGAAATCGTGCCCTTCCACGCGGGCGAAACGCTCAAGTGGCGGCTGGCTTCCTAGAGCGCGACCACAGGTCCCAGACGAACAACGCTGCTGCCGTCCAGATGAAGGCGAAGCAGGCAGCCTGGACGGGCTTCAGTTCCTCACCAAACACCGTCAGGCCGAGAATGAAGACGATGCTCGGCGCAAGGAACTGGATGAAGCCCAGTGTGGAATAGGGCAGCTTCTTGGCTGCGATGGCGAAGAGAAGAAGCGGGAATGCGGTGAGCGCCCCGCCGAGCATGATCGCAAGTGTCAGGCCGGTTGAATCATCGATCGAGGTGCCCATTGGCGACTGCGCGTAGTACCAGGCGACTCCGGCCGCAGGCAGTACCAATACGATGGATTCGATGGTCAGGCCGGGCAGGGCGCCTACATCCACCTGCTTGCGGATAAGGCCATAGGTGCCGAAGCTGACGGCGAGAGTCAGGCTGATCCACAGCGTAGTCAGAGCGCCGCCCATGAGGAGCGATACACCGATCACGGCCAGTACGACCGCTGCCCATTGCGTGCGCGAGAGGCGTTCTTTCAGCAGCAGGGTGCCGAGCAGCACGTTGAATAGCGGGTTGATGTAGTAGCCAAGGCTGGCCGCGTAGACATTTCCCGCCTGGATCGCCCAGACATAAACCACCCAGTTGACCGCGATCAGAGTGGAACTGGCGAGAAGCCACATCATCGTCCTGCGATTGGACAGCGCGCGTTTCAGCTCGGGCAATTGCTTTCGGATCGCTACGATCACGAGGCAGATCGGCAGGGTCCAGATGATACGCCAACCGACGAATTCGAAAGCCGGAACGCTGCTTACCAGGATCAGGTAAAGCGGCATCAACCCCCAGATGACATAAGCCGTGAGCGCCGCGATGAGACCCTTGCGGCCATGCTCGGTTGCTGTCGTTTCCATGAATGAATCGCGCCTAGGACGGGTGATTGAGCCTCGCAAGCCTCATCTCGTCGCAGCCAGATATTCGGCTCGTCGATTAACGCAAATCTGTCGCTCGCGTTGCATTCCGTTCAGAAAGGCGGGTGTAAACCTGAACGTATCGAGGCTCCACCGAGTCGAACACGATCCACAGGACAAAGACCATGAACCGCATTCTGAAGACTGCATCGCTGGCGCTGGCCGCATCGGGCCTGGCGCTCGCTGTACCGGCAGCCGCCGCTCCGCTTCCCGCCCAAGCCGCACCGCAGGCCCACGTGATGGCAGGCGATACGGTCTACGAGCATGGTCGCGGCCATCACAAGCACAAGAAGCGCAAGCACCGCAGCTACCATGGCCAGCGCTACGACGACCGTCGTTACTATGACGATCGCCGCTATTACGATGACCGCCGCTACTATCGCGATCGCCCCTATTACATGCGCTACGACCGCAACTGGGGTCAGCCGGTTTATCGCAACACCCGCATCTGGCGCGGCCGCGATGACCGTTATTACTGCGAGAAGGACGATGGCACGACCGGCCTGCTGGTCGGTGCGGGGGTCGGCGCGCTGATCGGCCATGAAGTGGCGGGACGCGGCGGAGACCGCACGCTCGGCGCGATCATCGGCGGCGCGGCTGGCGCGCTGCTCGGTCGATCGATCGATCGCTCCAGCACCCGCTGCGGCTAAGATCCAAGAACTTCGGGCTGCGCCCACCCGCAGCCCGAAGGCGGCCTTCGGGTCGTTCTGGGCGTCGTCCGGATCCTCGCAACGAGGGGCGGGCGGCGCCCTTTATTTATGCGCGTCCTTGGACTTTCTGGTCTTCTTGGCCGAGTCGGCCAGCCCGACGCCGATGCTTGCGCGGGGCTGGTCCAGCTCGGAGCTGGCCACCGGATAGGCGCAGTAGTCGGCTGCATAATAGGCGGCTGGACGGTGATTGCCGGACAGGCCGATGCCACCAAAAGGTGCGGCAGACGAAGCGCCGTTGGTCGGGCGGTTCCAGTTGACGATGCCGGCGCGTGCCTCGCCCCAGAAACGTTCAAAATCTGCAGGCTCGCCCCCGATGAGCGAGGCGGAGAGGCCGTAACGCGTGTTGTTGGCTTCCGCGATTGCCTCGTCGAAATCCTTGACCCGGATGACCTGAAGAAGCGGGCCGAACAGTTCCACGTCGGGGCGTTCGGCGATTTCAGTGCTGTCGATAATACCCGGGGTAAGGAACGGCAGGCTGTCGTCCTTGCGCGTCATCTCCAGGATCGTTTCGGCCCCGTGCGAGGTCAGTGCTTCGTAACTCTGGACGAGCGCATCAGCCGCTTCATTGTCGATCACCGTGCCCATGAAAGGCTGCGGATCGGCGAAAGGTTCGTCCACCAGCAGGCGCTTGGCGAGCGCGGTCACTGCAGGGATGATCTCGTCATACATGCTGTCAAGTACGACCAGGCGGCGCGCGGCGGTGCAGCGCTGGCCGGCGGTGGTGAATGCCGACTGGATGATGGTGACCGCCGCATCCTCGATCTTTGGCGTATCGAGCATGACAATCGGATTGTTGCCGCCCATTTCGAGCGCCACGATCTTTGAAGGATCGCTCGCCAGCTTGCGGTTGATCGCGATGCCGCCGCGCGCAGAGCCGGTGAACAGGACGCCATTGACCAGCGGGTGCGCAACCAGCGCCTTGCCCGCTTCCGCGCCGCCATGAACCACTTGGATCACGTCTTCGGGAACCTGCGCCTCGTGGAATAGCTTCACGAGGAATTCGCCGACGGCGGGAGTCTTCTCGCTCGGCTTGAAGACCACAACGTTGCCCGCGATGAGGGCGGGCACGATGTGGCCGTTGGGAAGGTGCGCGGGGAAGTTGTAGGGGCCGAGCACGGCCATTACGCCGTGGGGCTTGTGGCGCAGCGCTGCCGAGCCCTGAAGCGCGCTGTCGAGCTTCTTCTGGCCGGTCCGTTCGGCATAGGCGGAGATCGATATCTCTACCTTGTTCTTCACCGCTTCGACTTCGGTGCGCGCTTCCCACAGGGGCTTGCCCGTTTCGCGTGCGATCAGTTCGGCAAAGGGTTCTGCGTGCTTGAGGACTTCATTGGCGAAGCGGCGCATGAATTCCATGCGGCGGGCGGCAGATTCACGTGCCCAGCCGGTGCGCGCCTTTACTGCACGCTCCATGATCTCGTCGACATCACCGATCTTGCCGCGCCAGATCTCGTTTCCGGTCGCCGGTTCGGTGGAAATCATTACGTCCGACACTGGAATCCTTGCCCCTGAACCTGTTGCTCTATCTGCAACTGCCTATGTGCTTTCTGTCTGGAGAGGTCAAATTGAGTTTCCGCTAATATGTGCACATGGCGCAGGCGCGGGGCCGTGTGCTTCGCTCATCCGGCGCAGGCGCGAAACCTTGTCGTGGAGCGGTGCCCAGTCATCGCGTGCGTCGATGGCCGACCAGATCGTCTCGACCTCGTCTATGAGCAAGCTTTCGGGCGCGTTCTCTTCCCAGTATTCGTGGCTTTCACCGACGGCCTCGTATCCCCTGAGTATTGCGCCAAGGTTCCCTTCGGCATTGCGGCCACCGCGAAGGCGGTAAAAGAAGGCATCGGGCTGTTCACCGCTCTCGGCCATCGCTGCTTCACAGGCGCCGACGAGCTTGCCGTCTTCTTCGAGACCGCGGCTCGCTATGCCGAGACGCCAGCACCAGCGCCGCCCGACTGCTTCCATGTAGAGCGGTCCGAAGCGCTCCATCGCCGCAATCAGGGGCGGGGCGTCGCAGATGAGGCGCAGCGCAATCGCGAACTGGCCGCAATTCCAGTGCAGCGCTTCGGGCTGGCGTCCAAAGGCGTAAAGCCCTGCGTGGTCGAAATAGGCAGCGGTAAAACCGGGGTTCCATTGCGGCAGGAACCTCCAGGGTCCGTAATCGAAACTCTCGCCCGAGATGTTCATGTTGTCGGTATTGAGCACGCCATGGACGAAGCCCGCGACCATCCAGCTCGCGGCGAGATCGGCCATGCGTTCGACCACGAGATGCATGAGCTGGACGGCTGGCTCGTCGCGGCCCGGCGCATCGTCCGGCGGAGGGGGGCCAGGGAACTGGGTGAGGCAGTAGTCGACCAGCTGCCTCATATGCTCTTCCTCTTCCAGCGCGAGCAGTCGCTGGAACGTGCCGATGCGGATATGCCCGTGGCTGAGGCGCGTCATCACCGACGAACGCGTGGGCGAGGGTTCGTCGCCCCGCGTCAGTTCTTCGCCCGTCTCGACGATACTGAAGGTCTTGGAGGTGTATACGCCGAGCGCCTCGAGCATTTCGGTCGCAAGGATTTCGCGAACCCCGCCTTTCAGGGTCAGGCGTCCGTCGCCGTCGCGGCTCCACGGCGTCTGACCAGATCCCTTGGTCCCGAGATCGAGCAGGCGGCCCGAAGAATCGCGCATCTGGGCAAACAAAAAGCCGCGGCCATCACCGATCTCGGGATTGTAAACGCGGAACTGGTGACCGTGATATCTCAGCGCAAGCGGTTTGGGCAGGTTGTCTGGCAAGGTCTTGAAGCGTCCGAAATGCTTGACCCAGTCCTCCTCCGAAAGTTTTTCGAGACCCACCGCAGCGGCCCAGCGATCGTTGCGAAAGCGCAGGATTCCTTGGGGAAAATTGGCTGCCTCGACTTCATCGCCGAGCCAGCCGGCAAGCTCAGTGATTGGCGTTTCGGGGCGGTATTCGGCGGGTTTGGGGGCGCTGGGCATGGTCGGGGGATGGGGAAGCAAATGCATCCATGCAAGTCGTCTCTCGAAATTTGCTTCCGGGGGCGCTACCGCAGCATTCATGGATAGCGAATTCAGCGAGCGCAGCTGGCAAAGCCCCGACGGGCTGGAGCTGTATTTCCGCGATTATGCGGGCGACGAACTGCCCGTCCTGTGCCTGCACGGCCTGACCCGAAACAGCCGCGATTTCGAGGGGCTCGCGCCTTTCGTCGCGGAAAAGGGACACCGTGTCATCGTTCCCGACATGCGCGGCAGGGGTCAGAGCGCCTATGCCGATGACAGCGCCACCTATGCCGTGCCGACATATATTGCGGACGTTATGGCCCTGCTTGAGCAGGAAGGGATCGACCGCTTCGTTTCGATCGGCACCTCAATGGGCGGATTGATGACCATGCTGATTGCGCAGGTCGCCCCGCAGAGGCTGGCGGGCGCGCTGATCAACGATATCGGGCCGGTGGTCGACCCGCGCGGCATCGACAAGATCAAGACCTATCTCGGCAAGGGCGGAAGTTTTCCCACCTGGATGCACGCTGCGCGCAGCCTCGAGGAAGTCCATGGCGCCTCGCATCCCGGTTTCGACACGAACGACTGGATCGCCATGGCCAAGCGCTCGATGACGCTGTGCAACAACGGCCGGATTGCGTTCGATTATGACATGAAGATCGCCGACCCCTTCAACGAGGTCGACGACAATGCCGTCCCGCCAGACCTGTGGCCGGGTTTCGAGGCGCTGGCGGGCAAGCCGCTGGTGCTCGTCCGCGGCGAGGTTTCAGAAATCCTCAGCTCCGATACGCTCGCCGAGATGCAGAAGCGGGCACCCGATGCGGACACCGTGGTCGTCCCTCACGCGGGCCATGCGCCGACGCTCGACGAACCCGAAGTCCGCAGCGCCGTCGAAGCGCTGCTTGCCTCCGTCAAATGAGCAAACC